>NZ_MCTY01000210.1:0-5272 GCF_002873635.1 Shewanella sp. 10N.286.52.B9 | reverse complement strand
TGATGCTAAAACGGGGGTTAGTGGTCACTGATTAGGCGCAATAATGGTTCTATCAAAAAATAAGACATTTAAGCAATAAACCTATGTCATAAACATAAGCCATAAACATAATTTTAAGTTATAGAACAATAACAAGGATTGTTATATGAGACCCATAGTTAAGTACCGACTGCTGTTTTTAGCCTTTGCGATAGTGCTGTTTACTATTGGCGTGCAGCTAACCCCAGAATCCCTTGCTACAACTGATGACGAACTTAGGTTAAGTCTTATTGCTATTGGCTATTTTGGCTTAATACCGTTGGCGTATTGGTACTGCATAATCAAAAAAGGCAGCCAAAAGTGGTGGAAGCTGATTATTATTTTAAGTACTAGCAGCTTGGTAGCGAGGTTAAGTTTTCCGGCAGATATCGCTGACTATTTTGAATTTGTCGCTTGGCTACGCTACCCCATTGTTGGGGTGTTATTGATCATTGAAGCTTACTTAGTGTTTACTATTATTCGTGGCTTATTGAAGGTCAGAAAGGTAAAGGGCGATCCACGAGTGAGTGCGGTTGAGGTGTACGCAGATGAAGATGAAAAGGCTTTGTCTATCGCCTTCATCGTCGCTGGAGAGCCGACTAACTGGTATTACGCTATCCCATGGTTTTCACGTCATCACCCCGCAGCCATTAGCCACATTAAGTTATTGAGTGCCAAGCCTTGGCATTTGTTATTAATGCTTATCGGTTGTTTCACTAGCTGTGTTGCCAGCTATATGATTTTGGTTAACTGGAGTGAGTTAGCCGCGATTATCGTCTCTTCAATCATCAGTTTAACCTTGGTAATGCTGGTGGCTAATTACCGTATATCACGCCACTATTCACTTTATATAATCCGCGATAGATTAGTGGTTAATAATGCTATTTGGGGTTTTATGGCGATCGATATTAACGAGATTGAAACGGTTGCAGTGAATCAAGCAACCAAAAAGGTTGTCGATGATGAACTATCAATAGGGCGAGGTGAGCAGACTAATCTCACTATCCGTTTTAAAACGCCACAATGGTATTTTGGTGGATTAGGGCAGTTAGTTGAAAAGCTGACTGTGGTGCATATTAATGTGGCTGAACCAGAAAAGGTGGTCGCGGCACTGGCTGATATTGAGCAGTCTGAAGCGGCTTAAAAATTCATATTTACACTAAACGTAACCCATAAAAAATGCGTCCACAGTGGACGCATTTTTTATGCAAACTATTAATACGGCCGTTCGCTTAGTTTTTTACTATTTTTTCGAGATCAGCTGGGCGGTAATAAACGGATTTTAATACCTTACCTTGACGAACCACTTTACCTGCCATTTCAACATCTTTAGCACACTTAGCAATGATGAATTCACCCTTAGTACTACCAACAATGTCAACACCTTGTTTAGCATAGTGAGCAATGGTTTCATTCAGCTCTTGCTCATTGCGACACACTTTACTCATGTTGCTAGAGTGAACTTCATCCCAGCATTCAATGAAGTTAACTTCACGGTTTTTAGCAACAGACAGTAATAAATCAATTAAATAACTAATTTCTAGACGGTCACTAACTTTTGCTGCGCCTAAGTGGACTAAACGCCCCATTAGTACATAAACAGAGTCAACGATGGCATCAGCTTGTTCAACACGGCAATCTGCTTCTGCGAGCTCTGTGAGCTCTTCAATAATCAATGAAGTGTGTAGGGTATCTGCTTTGTCGTCTAGGCTAGCTGCATTTTCAATGGGCAAATCAAAGGTGCTACGAAACTCTCTGATATCACGATATAAATGGTCATAAATGGGTTGGTCTAATACAGATAACTTCATTATTTATTAAGCCTAGAAAGTAGTAAATAGGCGAATATGGTAATGAATTGACAGGGCTTGTTCAAGATAAACGGCGGCCCAATTGCACAGGGACACCGTTTGTGAATAAAAAAAACCGCCTAGGATGAATCAGGGATGTTAGGCGGAGGTTAATAGACAACCTTTTGTGATGATGAAACTTTCAAATTAATTATCGATGGGCGTATTTTTCAATCAGACCATCTAAATAAGGTTGGATACCTTCATCTGTCCAATCAATGTATCCACGAACAAAGCCGACTAGGTTTCCTTTGCCGTCTAAAATAAAGCTAGCAGGCAGTAAATCTGCAGGCATGATGTAATCAACATTCTTGTCAGGATCAATCCAAGTCGCGTAATTATCAAAACCATGTTGTTCGAAAAAGGGTTTTATATCATCTGGATTTTCATCAATAGAAATTGGCACAAGTGCAAAGTCTTTATCTTGATTTCGCTCTTTAATTGCCTGCATCGCTGGGATTTCTTTGATACACGGTGCACACCAAGTTGCCCATAAGTTCACCATGACTAGCTTGCCGTGGTGTTGTGCTAGGTTGACCTTGTTTTGTTGCTGATCGCTAAAGTCAATGTCTTGAATTTTGCGCGCATTTCGCAGCTCAACAAAACGCGACATCACCATAGGTTTCTCTATTTGTTCACCCGTTTCATAGACTTTCACATCCACAGGCTTTGCAGCAGCATTAAAAGTAACGCAGCCAGTTAAAAGCAGTAACGTGATTGGCATTAATTTATTCATATTCATTCTCGTTTAAATGGAGTTTAATTGGCGTTTGGGGTTGTTTAATAATCCAAGCGATACCACCGATTATTGTGAAAAAAAACAACCCAATTGGGATGAGCCATAAAGCTAACGTGCCTGAGTGCAGGCTAGGTTGATAGCGGATTCGTTCGCCGAAACGGGCTACCATAAAATCAATGATTTCTTGTTTGGATTGACCCTGATCGAGTTTTTGAAATATGTGCCCTTTAAGCTCGTTTGCTATTTGGGTTTCCGAATCAAATAAACTGCGATTATCAGATGCTGGGCAGCGCAGTTCTTGGGCAATTTCAAAACCAAGTTGACGTTTTTCATCAGCAGAATAATTTCGGTGGGATAATGCCTCAGAAGCCGTGACATTTTGCACGCTAAATATCAATAACACGGTTAATATGGCCACTGAAATAGGGCTGAACATGCGGTGGAGCATTCGATAGAATGGGGTCATGAGGTTGCCTCCTCTAGTCGAGATGTTTTCTGATCATTAGTGCGACATGGTGAGTGTTTTGATGCAGTGCTGTCACGGCAAGCTATGACAACCCATACGCCTGCTAACATCATCAAGATTGCGCCAATCCATAACCAATTCACCATAGGTTTGTAACTGATACGCACTAAATACTCTGTGTCGTTGAGCTGGTTGCCCATTGAGACATATAAATCTTTACCTAAGGTTGAATAGACTCCTGCTGCAGACATCTGCATGCCGTTAGTTTTAAAGGTTTGACGTTGCGGGTAGGCATAACCTACCGTCGTTTCTTCCTCATCCATAATACGAATGTTGGCTTGTAGCGCATCGTAACTGTTGGTTGAAACTTGCTGGGTGTTTTCAAATACGAAGGTATAACCTGCTAGTGTTCGCCCTTGATTAGGGCCCATGCTCAACACTTCTTCTTGCTCAAGGTTTGATACAACAGAGCCTGCAAAAATAGCCACTGCGACGCCAAGATGAGCGACACACATAGCATAAAATCGACGAGTCTGTGTTATTGAACTGGTATGAAGTTGATGCTGGATCATGGCAATGATCAATGTGAGCACTAACCAAGTCACAGACATTAAACCGATGAAGAACCAAGCATTTGCTTGTTCAAATGAGTTGTTGATGATTGCTGCTAATACGATTGAGATACCTAGCAAAAACGCAGGCACTTTCAGATTCTTAGCGCTATCTTGTTGCCAACGCAGTAGAGGGGCTAGCCCCATTAATAAGCTGAGTAGTACCAGGATAGGGACAAAAATACTGTTGAAATAAGGAGCGCCTACAGAGATGGTGACGCCAGTAATAACTCGGTAAATAATCGGATAGTAACTACCTAGTAGTACCGATAAAGCTGCAATAACCAGTAACAAGTTGCCGATTAATATCAAGCTATTGCGTGAAATTAAGGCAAACTTATCGGTAGATTGTATATATTGAGCCCGAGTGGCAAAAAGTGCTAAGGCGCTACCAGAAAACAGTACCAACAATAGCAGTATTGACATACCACGAGTTGGATCCGCAGCAAATGCATGAACGGATTGCACCACACCTGAGCGTACGATAAAAGTGCCCAGTAAGCTTAATGAGAATGCTAAAATAGCCAGAAACAAGGTGAGCTTTTTACATTGTCCGAAGCGTCCAGTCATCACCACTGAGTGGACTAATGCAGTGGCAACTAGCCAAGGAATGAAAGAGGCATTTTCAACCGGGTCCCAAAACCACCAACCACCCCAGCCTAGTTCGTTATATGCCCACCAAGAACCAAACGCATTACCCCCTGTTAAGAAAACCCACGCCAAAATAGCCCAAGGACGTAAATAGCGCGCATGCTGTTGTGTGAACTGTTTTCCCATGAGTGCAGCAACTGCCGCAGCGAAGCACACCGTGAGACCAACGTAACCTAGAAATAATAACGGTGGATGAATAATTAAGCCGATGTTTTGCAAGATAGGGTTGAGGTCTCGACCTTCGATAGGGAAGTTGGGTAATAACCTAACAAATGGGTTTGAGGTGAAAATGATGAATAAGCTAAAGCCACAGATAACAGCTGCTAGCACTGAAATTGTTCGGATAAAGAAAGCATGATCAGCTTCATTGTTATGAGTATTGGCAATAATAACCGTCCATAACGCGATAGCACTCACCCAAAATAACATTGAGCCTTCGTGGCTGCCCCAGATAGCAGCGACTTTATAGAAAGTCGCTAACTGAGTATTAGAGTGATCAGCGACATAGGCTACTGAAAAATCATTGCTAATAAAGCTAATAGCTAAACAAATAATCGCACCTAAAAAAGCACTAATCATCATATTACTGATAGGGCGATAATAGCTAATTAAATAAGCATTACGCTTATATAAGCCCACCATAGGAATAACGGCTAATAATAATGATAACGCAGCGGCTATTATTAACAGTAAATGTCCAATCTCTGGAATCATATTATTACCTATATATTGTGTGGAGGGGTTGATAATTAATATCAAATAAATCTATTTTGTTAATGAGAAAGTTATATCAATATTAATTAGACGTTTTGTTGTCTTTAAACGACTTGTTTCTAGCGACTTATATCATCAATTAAATAAGAAGCAACTGAAGGTTATCTATGTTGAGGATATTTTTCTGTGAGGTTGATCTTAATAATTTTGCTAATTTTAATAT
>NZ_MCTY01000209.1:0-30208 GCF_002873635.1 Shewanella sp. 10N.286.52.B9 | reverse complement strand
GACTAATATTATTTTTAACTTCATCATTTAGATTATTCGTTAATTTTTTATAATTAGTAATTTCTTGCTCAAACTCAAGCAGGTAGGCCTTGGTAGAAATAACGCTTTCTTCCATGCTAAGTATTTTTGCTTGTAATGCTTTATCTTTAGCTGCAAATTCGGCGATTAATGCTTGAGGTATTTCAGCTGGTGGTGTCACTGCTGGAACAAAGGCGGCAAATTCGGGAATGCTGCTTGCAGGTTTCCATTGAGTGAATGATGGGTGCCATCCATAACAGTTACCATCACTGAGTAAAAATTCTTTTGCTTCAACTTCTGTAAATGGCCCAGTTATTTTGCCATTTTTGGAAAAAAACCATTTTTTCATAATCGTATTCTTAATGTTTTAGTTATAAACAAATGTTATATGCAAATCAGAGTAATAAGGTTTCTTTACTCAATCAGTTAACACCAGCAAGAGTCTTCTGTAATGCAGCATATTGCTCATTAACGCTTTTTAACGTTGCTTCTACTTTATCGTTTAAATCTTTGGTGGTTTGTTTAAAGCGATTGGTGTCGCGATCAATATCTGCCATTGAACTACTGATAGTTTGAATCGTATTATCTATTCGGCCTAGCGCAGCATTTAGCTCACGCTCTTTAGCTGTGAAATGCTCTATCAGTTGTTGCGGGATTTCCGCCGGTGCAGGTGGTGGAGAGCCAATAACATCGAACTCTTCTATATCACTTACAGGAACCCACTGCGCATAAGAAGGATGCCAAGCATAAACATTTGGATTTGACGCAATAAACTTATTTGATTCTGCCAGCCTTAATGGTCCGCTGATCTCACCATTATTTGAGAAATACCACTCTTTCATAGTCCACTTTTTTCCTTAAATAGTGCAGTAAGCCAAAGTTTTATTAATTTAATCAACAGCTTGTAGGAAGGCTAAAATTTATAACGTAGAAAACGTTAGCTTATTGGGTTGTTATCAATTAAATCGCATATCGTACGAACTTATTACATTAACTGATATTGATTAACATTTCCACTTGGAAATGGGGATTTTTAAGAGTTTTTATCAGTGCCAAATAGACAGAAAATTGACACTAATTCATTCAGTTGTTTAAAACTATTGTTTTATATTGTGATTATTCGAAGTCAGCATTAACTTCAAAGGTTATTCTGTGATTTGTATTAGGGTGAATAATCGACAGCAATTGAGCATGTAAATGCAGTCTTTGTGCATTTTTTCCATATAAATCATCGCCTAAAATTGGCATGTTCAAGCCTTTGGCGTGGGCGCAATGGACTCTTAATTGATGAGTTCTGCCTGTCTTGGGGAATAAGTGAATTAAGCAAGAGTTGTTTAATTCCTGTACTTTTTGCCAATGGGTTTGTGCATTTTTTCCGTGTAAATAACAGACAAGTTGCTTTGGTCTATCGTCTAAATCTACTCTTAATGGCAGTGTAATATCGCCGCGATCAAGCTGTGGGACCCCATCGATCTTAGCGATATAACGCTTGGTGACAGTACGACTGATAAATTGCTGCACTAAATGCTTATTGGCTTCTTTAGACAGCGCAATAACCATTAATCCTGAGGTCGACATATCTAGGCGATGTACTATGAGTGGCCCAGTGGCGTGGGGAAAAGCTTGCTTCATTCTGCTATATACTGAGTCGGTGATATTTTTACCAGGCACAGATAAAAACTCCGCTGGTTTATTCACGATCACAATATGATCGTCTTGGTAAACGATGGGAAGCTCGACCCCTTCAGCAGGGTTGCTAAGTAGTGGATTTTCATCAACCAGTAGGCCTTTAAGCATATGCCCTAAAATTGGGCGGCATTTTCCATGGCATGCAGGGTAATAGTTTTTATGCTGTTTAATTTCAGATTTGGGCGACATGCCCCACCAAAACTCAGCCATAGTGATAGGAGTGAAATTATGTTTAAAGGCATATTGTAGCAGTTTAGGCGCGGCGCACTCACCAGCTCCAGCAGGTGGTAAATGATTGGGCGCATCATTAAAAATCTTATTAAGATCACTACTCTCACCTAGGGCATTTAAAAACTGATAGTGGCTAAATAACTTATGCTGTAGCCCATTAGATAGCTGCTTTCTTTGTTGTTTAATAGCACTAATAGCTTGTTCTAATTCAGCTAATGGCTCAGCAACCAGTTTAGTTTGCCGCTCCCAATGCTCTTTAAGCTCTGCTAAGCAATATTTATCATTAACGCTTTGTCTGCTCATTTCAATTGATAAGGTTTTAAAGTCAGTTTCATTGAGACTTTGCGCTTGAGCTCGCTGAGCTTTGCGATACTTTCTGTTTTCGATCATTTGCGATCGCTGCGCCGCGATGGCATTTTCAGCTTGCTGCTGCGTTAACGCTAGTTTAGTGGTCAACTGCTGTAATAATGGATCCTTTTCTAACTCAACCAGCTGGGCATTGAGTTGATTGATTTCGATATTTTCTTGTTTGAAAAAACTATCTTTACTGAGCATATCAAATACTGGCGGCACGAATTGTGGCCATAGGTTTTTATCAGCTAATTTACCTGAAAAAGCAGCTAAAAAACCCAGTTGTCCCTGAGTATTTTTGACCACTAATACCCCAAACATTTTACCTATGGCAGGAAGGTGTTTTGATGCTTCTCTTCTAAGCAATGCTTCAGTTGGTGCTGACTGATCATGTTCTTTATCGGTAATGCCAAAATTATGCAGCCAATCTGTTTGCTGTTGTAAATGCTCTTGTAGCTGCTCGGCGGCGATAATCGCTAATGGGTGTGGCTGATAATAAAAGGGGAAAGTAAATTTTTCCGGCAATGTATATCCATCTACATTGGTGTTAAATGGCACAAAGCAGTGCTGGTTTGTAGTGGAATGGCTTGCGTTATTATCAGTTGGCATCTTCTACAGCTTCTTTTTCAATAAATTACTTTAAATGGTTACTAATCAGCTCTTGGGTGTGCTTGAGTAGTTCTAATCCGCCATTGTTGCCATGACCTGGTACCACAATGATTGCATCATTATAACGGCTTTTGGCTTTATCTAGGGTATTTGGCCACTCAGAAAGTGACGCTTGTGCAATATAGCCCATAGTTTTGCTAGCTTGACTTTTTATTAGGCATCCGCCGAATAGTAATTTCGACTCAGGCAGCCACACCACGAGGTTATCTTCTGTATGGCCTGCACTGAGATATTTTACTTCAATCTGCTTGTTGGCTAATTGCAACTTGTCGCCTGTAAAAGCCTGTTTTGCTAAAGGCTTATTATTGGCTTTTAAGTATGAATTGGTTAATTCAGAGGCGTTAGTATCAACCCCTATGGTATTTAAGTAGCCAATTCCGGCTGCGCGATCATCATGGGAATGAGTTGAAATACTCGCCCGCAGCGTAAAGCCTTGTTGCTTAATCCATCGCACCAGTTGAATGGTATCTTTTTCTGTCCATGGGGTATCAATCAAGTAGGCCTCTGAGCCATCGATAACCACTAAGCCATTAGCTGATACAAAGCCGTAATCTTGAGTTTGGAAGTAAGAGGTAAACTGAAATACATTGTCGATTAACGGCTTGACTGATAATTGGCCTTTTGTTGGTTCAAGCTGATTAGTGGCGCTTTTAAACTGTTCTTGGCTAGCGTGGGTGCTGGGCACTAACAGTAAAATATAAGCGAGGAATAATGCAATGGCCAATTTCATCATGCAGTCTCTGTCCAAGTGGTTACAGGCTAGAGTTTACCCTATTGCTATTAAGATGGTGCAGTCTATTAAGATAGTGTAGCCGCTTACTATTGTGGCTAATTTTACACAGGTAGCGCTTGAGGTTGATAGGCTTCAGTATGAGGGCCTTTGTTGAGCGGCATTATGAGCTATTTTGAGTGAGAGACGCTATTTGAGTTGCTGATGTCAGCCTTTGACAATTTAACAATCACATAGCGAGTATCAAGGCTATGTGATTGTTGGACTTTAAGTCATTTTTCAGTGTTTATCGTGCGGTAGAAATAACTTCAGTCGTTACTATTTTGTATTTACGACTGCGATTATTTTGGAAGTCGATGCAGTACACAAATTTTATTGCCATCAGGGTCGCGTAAATAGGCAAGGTACAAATTCATCGCAGGGTTTGAACGTACTCCAGGCGGTTCTTCACAAGGTGTGCCGCCATGAGCGGCGCCGACTTCATGCCATTTATCGCCCTGAGCAGCATCTTTAACACTAAAACCGATAGTGGTGCCGTTGCCGTGGGTTGCAGGTTCGCCATCGATGGGTTTAGTGATGGCAAAAATACCGCTTTCAGTGAAGTAAAAACAACGACCTTTATCATCGATGACCCCAGGTTCGTAACCTAAAACGGCGAAGGTGGCATCGTAAAATGCTTTTGATTTTTGTATATCGTTACTGCCGATCATGATGTGGCTGAACATGTCACTCTCCTTGTTGAATTATAAGGCGTTTATAAATTTTTTAATAAACGTCACTTTCTTATATGGGACTGTTTTATTATTAAACAAGCCTTTTGGCAATAAACGTCAGCGTTAAGTGCGAATGCTAGATGTTGTTTTGATGGCTTAAAAACAGCTGCCTGACATCAATTTTTGCTTTTATGCGAGAGGCAAGTAAGTAGATACCGGCTAACTTGCGATGGATAAAAATCGCATCGGTTGGCGGTGTGTGCCATTCATCTTGTTTGGTGCTCATGGCCTTGGCTGAGTCGGTAATGCGTTTAGCGAGATTACTATTGGCAAAATCATATTCCCCTTCACATCGTAATGGCTCACAGGCTTGATGGAAAATATCGACAATGACTTGTTGCTGCTCTGGGGTAATGTGTTTTTGAAAAAAACCAATTTGCGCTGCAGCCTGGGTCATGAGTGCACTATCACTGGTCATAGCGCCTTGCATTAACATGTTATAGCCGCTGGATAAATCATCAGAAATGCTGCGGGTAGCACCAAAATCTAACAGCACAATTTTGTCAGGATCTGCTTGGTACATAAAGTTGGCAAAGTTGGGATCTGTTTGTACCAACTTAAAGGTAAACAGCTCATCTAAAAAAAGACTGAGTAACCGGGTGGCGACCTTATCGCGAATGCTTTGCGCCATATTGAGCACAGATTCTATTGGCACGCCTTCGATAAACTGCATCACTAAAATACTGTCGGTGCTAAGCTGCGAATAAACTCTTGGTACCACAAAGTGTGGCGTATCAGCGACCCAAGTGTAGTATTGCTGCAGTAAATTAGCTTCGTAGTGATAATCAGCTTCGTGGTGTAATTGTGCTTTAGCTTCAGTGAGTAACTTATCAAATTGCACATGGTCGGGCACTAACTGCGCCATTTTTAGCAGGCTCGCGACATTATCAATATCGCTGTCGATACTGTCTTTAATACCGGGATATTGAATTTTAACTGCTAGTTTTTCACCACTGTCTAGATAGGCTAAATGTACCTGACCAATAGAGGCGGCTGCAAAAGGGCGTAATTCAAATTGGGCAAAAGGAGCTAACCAATCTTGTCCCCATTGTTGTTTGAGAATGGCTACCAGCTGTTTGTGGGGCATGGCTTTAGCATCATCGCGCAATTTAGCTAATATTTGACTGATTTCTGGAGGAAGGATGTCACCGCTATCCATAGAGATCATCTGACCTACTTTCATGGCGGCGCCGCGAAGCTGAGCGAGCTTTTCTGCCACTTGAGTCATATTCTTGGGTGTGAGTACCAGTTGTTGTAGCTTTGGCGATTGACCTCTACTGAGTTGCTTAGCGCCTTCATAGAGTACGTTGCCAGCAACTCTTGATGCTAACGAGCCCATTTTACCTAGGCGAGATAAGCGACTAGTGGGGATCTTAGCGACACTAGTCCCATTATTTCTGTCAGCAACATCTCTACTCATGGACTACTCCGATACTTGGTCTAATTCGGTACGTGAATTGATAATAACTAAATAATGATACGGCAGATATTCATCTTTAGATCAGAAGTTTAAAGCATAAAAAAGGGCAATTAAATTGCCCTTTTTTGCTGCTAGCCTAGTTTACACCTGATGCTGAAACTAAAACTCCATAGTATCTTGCCAGCCCAGTAACACACTTTGTAAGCCATGTTTTTGCTCATAACGTTCAAGCTTTTCAGGGCTGGCATCATCAAGGGCAAGTTCTCGGTATTTCTTGGCAAACTTAAGCGTTCGCAATAACTCTTGGTAAAAATGTTTACCTAAGTCTTGGCGAATGGCCTCTGCTAATGAATCTGGTAACAGTTTCAACGCGCGGTCGGTATGAATTTGAATCACTTCAACATTGAACCAGTTATCATCTAACTCAATTCTACGCAGGCGCTTTTTCATGTCTTCACGCACACGAGCGTCATCAAACATGATGCGATATAACACCGCTTCGGCCAGTACACTTTCAAGACCGAGACTAAAGAGTGGATCTAGCTCAGTTTTAGCATAAAAGGTTTCAAGTACCACTTGAGTCGCTTCTTGGCTTCTATGGTCAGTCAGTGCTTTTTGGTAATCTTGCCAACCTAGCCACTCTTCAGTGTCTGGTGGGGTCGAGATTTTTTCCATCAGCAATGGGTTGATATCGCCATAGAGTGACTGTTCACTGCCATGCATATGCTTGCTCACCGTGGTCAACATGCTCCAGCCTTTTTGAAAGCATTTCATCACGCCATCAGGGGTTTTCAGCAAGTTAATTGAGCCAACGGGTTCGTGACCGGTTAGCGCAATAAGCCCTAGGCTTACCACGCCAATGACATCATGGGCCGCTTGTTCTAGCAGATGCATTTTGTGTTTGTTGTAGAACTTGTCAGCCAGTTTGAGGCTCATCAAAATCGCTTTGGATTTTATTTGTGTGACATGCTCATCAGTTAATAGTGACTCGTTACGACCATACTCAAGTACCCGACTAAAATACGGGCCTTGATTGTTATCACGTAATGCTAACTGCATTAACTGGTTTCCTTAATCAAGAAAAGTAAACATATCATCAACTTCAGCGTACTCATCAGTCACTTGGTTTTTGTCTTTGGCTTGTAGTACCAGTTCATTGACAAATTTCCCGATGATTTGCTCCCAACCTGAGCTTTCATTGCGCAGTAGGTTTTTTATCGATTTGGCGACATCTGGGGTAATTTGATGAATTAAGGCTAATAAACTGCGCGGGTCATCCATAGCCAGACTATGGGCTTCTTCATCGGTTTGCCAGGTGTCATAACCGACTGTTTCACCATCATCTTCGTCATCGTAAGAATCAAAAATGGTGTTGTGGTCTGTTTCGCCTGATGGCGCCAGAATCAATTCAATAAAGGGAATTGATAAGTAAAATAACCCAGCAGGATCTTCAGCAATACATTCTAAAATAGCAGCTTGTTTTTCTTCAGTACCTTGAATACGAATAAGGTAGGTTAAAAACTCAAAGGTATGATGCATTAGCTCATCAACATTAGTTTTAACCTGCTCTTCCCAATACAAAGGCTGTTGGCATACGATGTCGCGGATCTGCTCTGGCGTCATCAGCTCAGACATGATCGATGGACATGAAATATCATGATGACTATTGATTTGAGTTAAGGTAACAATATCCATATGCTCAATAACATCAACAAGTTGTGCATCATTCATTGTGTTGGCAATGATTTCGAATCGCTTACTGGCTTGTTGTGGCTCGACATCAGCGAGTGCTTTAATCTCTTCTGCTGCAAGTTCAATAAGATTGTTCATTAACGCTCCTCATCATCATATTGGTCGTAATAACCTTCTTCATCTTCGCTTTCTTGCTCGTCATCATTGTTATATGGATCATAGCCATCGTCACTATCACCACCTTCAGATGTAGCAAAAGATTTAGTCGGTGCAACTACGTTATCTTGAGTATTAAGCAGATACACCACGGCGCAGCTTTCAATTAATAGCTCTTCTGAATATTTGCGCACGGCAAGTACTAAAGGCACATCAGCATTATTAAATTGTATGGTGACTTTAAACTCGTCCCAGCTTGGCATTACCGCGCTATCGATCCAGCCGGCCCATTTGATTTTTGCTTCGTCTGAGAAACGAATACGGTTAAATAAGGCAACCGGTAAATACTCGGGTACCGCGGCTAGCATCGACGGATCGGCTAATAAAATCTCTTTCATTGAGTTAGTAAATTTAGCTAATGCATCAGGGGTATCGGGATCGTTGTACGATTCGATATTGTCATAGGCATTATTTTTTAACTCATTGATGCGTGAGATATTCAGTGTTTGGCTCATGGGTTTCTCAAGAATAAAATTGGTCCCACAGCTCGGTCATTGCCGCTGTAGGATTGGTCACGATGACATTATTAAAATCTTTAATAAATGCAGTTCTTAATTTTTTGTCAGATAAAATATCATAGGCATTTTTAACCCTTTGTAGCTGCAGGGCTGCTTGATGTTTTTCTTCTTCTGACGCGTTAAGCAGTTTATCGGGATGTAACTTATTTGATAAACGTTTATAAGCTTTTTTTATTTCGTCTTCTTTGGCACTGGCTTTGACACCGAGGACAGTGAAGTGGTTAATCATATTTTTACCTGTGGCGAATGAACTTGGATAGGCGAGTGCTAATCCATTAAATTATGATTATTTGGGTGCAAATAATAACAGAATTACTGTGTTTCCCATAAAACTATCAGTAAGTTTAGCTTAATACAAAATACACAGGTTATATTTTCAACAAATATATTAGTCATACAGAGGATTGTAACTGTGATATCGGCAGTTAAGCGATATCGCGTTATGGCCGTTATAGAGCCATTTAGGCGTTTTTTGCTTGATAAAATAACAGCTTAAAATAAAATTATGATGGCAGTAACAAGAGCACTAAGTGCTCTTTATTGCAGAGTGGCCTCACTTTTATGGTATTTTTTATGGCCTGTTTACTTGATCAATTTAAGTAAAGACTTAAAGCGCTCACCTGTAGCTTGGTGTTGCAGTTCAAATAAGCAAGATTCAGTGTTAGTGAGTTTAGCACCTAAAGCTTGCATCATTTCAATTCCGAGGGATTTATTGGCCTCAATGCGCGATGACACGGCATCGGCAACTAAATGCACATGATAGCGATTAGCCAGCAAATCCTGACAGGTTTGATAGACACAAACATGGGTTTCAATACCAGCGAGAATAATCTGATTGCGGTTTAAACGCGTTAACTGCTGCTGAAATTCCTGACACTGCCATGCGCTAAAGTGAGATTTAGCAATCACTTGAGTTGTTTTAGACAAATGCTCGCTCAATTGCGCCGTGGTAGGGCCTAATTTATCGGGCAGTTGTTCCAGCCATAAAATTGGGATATCAAATAATTGTGCCCCTTGGATCAAGATAGCGAGCTGATGATGCAGCGCCGAAGATTGCTGCATTACCTGTGCAAGCTTACCTTGAACATCCACAATCACTAATGCAGATTGATCCGCAGTTAACATAAAAACTCCTTTGTCTATGGGTCAATAAGTGAGTTGCTAAACTAAACTTCAGATAAGCTTCATCTCACTTTATAGCTGAGTTAGAGTAAACCTTGTTAGGGCTGGCTGACTATTGTCTAAAGGTCGAAGCTTTATTCGGTAGTAAGGGTTAATACTATTTAATTGCTTAGCACTCACTTACTGTAATTCAAGGAAGAAATGATGAAAAAACGTATTGTTATTTGTGCCGATGGCACCTGGAACCGTCCAGAGAAAGATCTTAAAAAAGACTTTCCAACCAATGTACTACGTATTGCCAGAGGCCTTAAACCCGTTGCCGATGATGGTGTGGCGCAACAGGTGTTTTACGATTGGGGTGTTGGTTCTTACTATGACTCAGTTTCTGGCGGCATCACGGGTAGTGGTGTTCAAAAAAACATTATGGATTGTTATCGCTATATAGTTCAAAACTACCATGAAGGCGATGAAATTTATCTGTTTGGCTTTAGCCGCGGCGCTTATACCGTGCGCAGTTTATGTGGCTTAATTAATAATTGCGGTATTCTAAAGCGCCCCGATGCCAATCAAATCCAAGCTGCGTTTGAGCACTATAAATCTAAATCAAAACCCTATAAGCCTGATGGCGTCAAATCCATCGCCTTTCGCGAGCAGTATAGTTATCCATCAAGGCAGGTTAAATTTGTTGGGGTGTGGGATACCGTCGGAGCTATGGGGATCCCGTTTTCATTTTTAGGCCTATTTGAAGACAAAGATGAGTTTTACGATACTAAATTAGGTCGTAATGTTAGCGTGGCGCGCCATGCCTTGGCCATTGATGAAGTGCGCGATGACTTTAGACCGACCATTTGGCAGCCTCGCAGCAACATGAATATTCAACAAGTGTGGTTTACTGGGGTGCACAGTAATATCGGTGGCAGTTATAAACCCGATGCTGATAAAAGCTGTTTGTCTGATATTGCGCTTAAATGGATGATGCAACAAGCCAGTGAATTTGACTTAGCATTTGAGACCCATTTGCATGACAGTTTGCGCCCTAATCCTATGGCGACCAAGCATAAGTCTAAAAAACATGTGTACCGTATTCGTGGCGAATATCTCCGGCCGCTGACAGATTGTGAAGCGCCAGTTCTGATCCACCTATCGGTAAAACAGCGCTGGGAGGCAGATGATAATTATCGGCCTAAAAACTTACAAACTTATATCGATAGTCATGGCTGGCCCGCTAGGTTAATCGAGTAAGGCTGTTATCATACTGATCGATAAAAAATACTGCTCGCTAATAAGCAATAACCATAAAAAAAAATTCAAAGGAAAGGCATGTTGTCACCAAAATCTATCGTGTTCGCTATCACACTTGTAGTCAGTCTTTTTTCTACTTCGGTGTTGGCAGCCAATGCGACTGTAGAACCCGCTAAACGTATCATAGCGCTTTCGCCCCACGCGGTTGAAATGCTCTATGCCATCGGTGCTGGCGAGTCTATTGTTGCCACTACTGATCATACTGATTTTCCAGAGGCAGCAAAGTCTATTCCCAGTATCGGTGGTTACTACGGTATTCAAATTGAGCGAGTGTTAGAGCTAAACCCTGACTTAATCGTGGTGTGGAATAGCGGCAATAAAATGGACGATATAACGCAATTAAAATCGCTGGGTTTTAATGTGTTCGATAGCTCCCCTAAAAGCCTTGATGATGTGGCCAATGAATTAGAGCAACTGGGTGAGCTTACAGGTAATCAACAAAAAGCAGCGCAAGTGGCAGCAAACTATCGTCAGCAGCTAACGGATATCCGCGCTGAAAATCAATTAAAGTCGCCGGTAAAAGTATTTTATCAGTTATGGTCAACGCCGTTAATGACGGTTTCAAAAGGCAGTTGGATAGAACATATTATCGAAGCTTGTCATGGTGAAAATGTCTTTATCGATGCCGCCAGTGAATACCCGCAAGTAAGCGTAGAAAATGTATTACTCACCATGCCTGAGGTGATTTTACAGAGTCAGGATGAAGGTAATGTGATTGGCGTTAACTGGTCAAAGTGGCCAGAATTACCTGCGGTTAAGAATCAGCATATCTATCAGCTCAATGCTGATGTACTGCACCGCGCCTCCCCACGGGCTATTTTAGGTGTTGAAGCCTTGTGTAGTGCATTAGATAAAGTGCGCTAAGCCTAAAGCTGCTTGAATTAACTATTCAATCTAGATTGCCAAAAAGTGTCCGCGCGGACACTTTTTTTGTTTTCGGACACTTCTCATTTTAATGCGGACACTTTACAGGGTGTCCGCGGACACTTTCGATTGTTGGTCGTATAATTAAAATATCTTAAGTATCTAATTAATATCATTATTTAATTTATGGCACAGCCTGTGCTATATCCAATGCAATATGATTGATAAATGCAGCAGCATTGAGCGCATTCTAGGATTAATGATGATTAAAGATACCAGCGGACAAGATAAGGTTATTCAGCCAAAGCTAACCAATAAGCTAAAAATGCCATTAGTGATTGGTACCCTTGGCTTGTTGATGAGTGCGTTGGTGTGGGCAAGCTTAGGACATGACAATAATATTCGCTCAATTGATGCAACTGACTTAAGGCTAGCAACACTGACTCGCGGCACTTTGGTTCGTGATATTGCCACCACCGGGAAAATCGTAGCTGCTAATGCACCTGTTTTATATAGCACTGAACAAGGTGTGGTGACTATGCTGAGCCAACCTGGCGATATCGTTGAACTTGGTCAAGTGGTTGCTCAAATAGAAAGCCCTAAGTTACAAAATTCTTATGAGCAGCAGCAATCATTGTATGGGGCAATGGAAAGTAATTTAGAACGGGCCAAGTTAGATGCTCGCCGAGAACAACTCAGAGTTAGCCAAGTGTTAGACATGGCCAAAGTGGACTTAGAGGCGGCAGATCGTGAAAGTCGCCGCGGCGATCAACTGATTGAAAGCCGTTTGATTAGTCGAATCGATTTTGAAAAGGGTAAGGATGATCTGCACAAAGCAAAATTGCTGCATCAACATGCCATTGCCGAAGTTGACTTAATGGGCGATACCTTAGCATTTGAGCTTAAAAATCGTGCCGAAGAAGTGTCTAGACAAGCGTTAGTGGTCAAGGAGTTAGCCCGTCAACTTGGTGCGCTTAACATTAAAGCCCCAGTGAAAGGCATTATTGGTAACTGGCTGGTGGAGCAAAAAGCCCGTATTGGTGCCAGCCAACCTATTTTAACCGTGGTGGATTTAAGTGCCTTTGAAGCAGAGCTCGCCGTACCTGAATCTTATGCTGATGACTTAGGTATCGGCATGGATGTAGAGCTGAGCTTTGGCAATATCAATGTCATGGGGCAATTGTCCTCAATCTCACCAGAAGTGCGTAACCGTGAAGTCACTGCCAGAGTTCGCTTTGATGCTGATGAGCAATTGTCATTACGTCAAAATCAGCGCTTATCGGCTCGAGTATTACTGGAAAACCGCCCCAATGTATTAATGGTTAAGCGCGGCGACTTTTTAAATCGCGGTGGCTCAACAGCTTATTTATTGACTGATGATATAGCCCAAAAGACGGCCGTGACTTTAGGTGTGAGAAGTATGAGTCAGGTGGAAGTGATTGAAGGCGGTAAAGAAGGTGATGTGTGGGTAATTTCAGGCACCGAAGCTTTTAGTAACGATGACACTATTCAGCTTAGATAAGCTCAAATTAGATAATCAGAATTTATAAAAACTTAAATTTTATCCAACAAATTTAATCCAAGCTCGGTAAGGGTACGACCATGAAAAAATTACAAACTAGACCCTTTATTAGTGTGCTGGCTTTGATGCTTTTAAGTTTAGCGGTGAGTTATCGTATAGATGCCAGCCTAGACTGGTTGTCATTCACTTTTCAGCTCATTGATTTAACCGCTCAAGTGTCAGATAGCGCGACTGAAGCGGTTCAGAATGACTTAGTTAACGCCTTCATCAAGCTCGACATCTCCTCAGTATTACAGATAGTGGTGATTTTTTAACGCCTATTTAATCATGCCATATCGATCATATATGGAAGGTTAAACAAATTAATTGAACTTGAAGTGGTATGAAATACCGCCGAGTTAAACAAGGAAATACAACAATGTTATCAATGAAAAATATTAGCAAAGTATTTAAAACGGACTTAGTCGAAACCCATGCATTACGGGAGTTTAACCTTGAAGTGGCAGAAGGTGAGTTTGTTGCTGTAACAGGGCCATCAGGTTCAGGTAAAACCACCTTTTTGAATATTGCAGGTTTGCTTGAAGGTTTTACTGACGGCGAATATCACCTTGATGGCGTCAATGTATCAAACCTTAATGACAATAAAAGTGCCCAAGTTCGCAATGAAAAAATTGGTTTCATTTTCCAAGGTTTTAACCTTATTCCAGATTTGAATTTAGCTGAAAATGTTGAAGTACCTCTGCGCTATCGTGGCTTTAATAAGGCTGAGCGCAAGCGCCGTGTGGAATCAGCATTAGAACAAGTCGGTCTTGCTGCCAGAATGAAGCATTTACCGACGCAACTATCCGGCGGGCAACAGCAACGAGTTGCTATTGCTCGCGCGCTGGCAGGTGAGCCACGCTTTTTACTTGCCGATGAACCAACAGGTAATTTAGACAGCTTAATGGCGCGCCAAGTGATGGAATTATTAGAAAATATTAATCAGTCAGGGACCACCATTATTATGGTAACCCATGATGCCGAACTTGCTCGCCGCGCTCAGCGCAATATCCAAATTGTCGATGGTCAGGTTTGTGACTTTTCCATGTATCAACAAGCTGACCACAGTGTGGTAGCCGACTTACAAAAAGTCGCTAACGGCGCTTAATGACCGAGTAGGAGAGTCACTATGTTTTTATACTATTGCGATCTTGCTTGGCGCAGCATCAAGAAAACACCCATGTTGTCATTGCTAATGATATTAGCCATATCCATAGGTATTGGCATTACTATCACCACCTTAAATGTTTATAAAACCATGTCTTATAACCCGGCGGGTGATCGTAGTGATCAAATCAATTCGGTGCAGTTGTGGAGCCAAGGATTAGATTCATGGGATGAGTTCATGTCAAACATCACCTACACGGATGTAATTAACCTTAGAAATCATAATGATCTAAAGCTTAAAGCCGCTTCTTATCGAACGGGACTGGCCATGCAGTCTGATGATCCTAAAAAAGAGCCGACTTTAGAAAGTGTTCGAGTGATTGATGGCGATTTTTTTACCATTTTTGAAGTGCCATTCCTATACGGTGAGCGATGGGATAAAAGTGTTGATTCTCTGCCAGCGTATCAAGTGGTGATTAGTGAAAAACTTAATACTACTTTTTTTGATGGTGAGAATAGTATTGGTAAAACAATTTATTTAAACCGTAAACCATATCAAATTGTTGGGGTGATAAAGGATTGGAATCCACAACCTAAATACTATGATCCTACCAATGGTGGTTTTAATGATGCAGAGAATATATTTATTCCCTTCTCATTAACCGAACAAGAAGAATTTGATGTTTGGGGTAATACCCAAGGATGGCAGTTTGAACCGATGTTGACCCACCAAGATAGATTGAATTCTGAGAAAGTTTGGATTCAATTCTGGACACTATTAGATACAGAAGCTGATAAGCAACAGTTACAAACGTGGTTAACGCAATATGTTGAACAGCAACGCAGCTTTGGCCGCTTTACTGATACGGCTAAAACAGCCAAAGAAGCTGTACAGATAAGTCATGTGGAGAAGTGGCTTGAGGACAATAATGTCGTACCGAGGGATAACAAAATCTTAGTGGGATTGAGTGTATTGTTTCTGACGGTGTGCTTAGTCAATATTCTTGGATTATTGCTGACAAAGTTTTTAAAGCGTGCGCCAGAAGTCGGTGTTCGCCGTGCTATTGGTGCTAGCCGTGGGCAAATATTCAGTCAATATATGGTTGAAGTTGGCATTATCGGTTTTATTGGTGGCGTGGTCGGGTTGTTATGGGCTTGGGGGGCACTAATCCTGCTTGAATCACAATTTAATGTCGATGCCAGCGTGGCAGGGCTTGATAGCAGTATGTGGATTATTACCCCATTAATTGCCATTTCAACCGCTGTGTTAGCGGGTGTTTATCCTGCTTGGGTCGTGTGCCGCACTAAACCAAGTGTGTATTTGAAAGCACAATAGCTAACCAGAAAAAGGAATTCGACATGTTACATATCAAACCGATTATTTCGAGTTTATTGCGCAGTAAGAGCGCGCCAGTTCTGTTGTTACTGCAAATCATGCTTTCAGTAGCGATTGTGGCTAATGCCAGTTTTATTATTCATGAACGCTTAACCATGATGCAGCGCGACTCAGGTTACGCTGAAGAGCAAATCTTTAAATTTAATGTTTATAACTTTGACCCCGCAATTAATAATATTGAGCAGAACAAAATTGACCAGCAAATATTGCGCAGTTTGCCTAATGTGATTGATGCGTCATCAACGAATATGATGCCGTTAAGTGATAGTGGTTGGATGGACATATATAACGATGGACCAGATAGTGATACTGCTAAAACAACGCCTGGTTTTGCCTTTTATTTAGGTAGCGATCATCTGTTAAACACCATGGGAGCTAAACTCATAGAAGGGCGTAATTTTAGGCCTGAAGAAATGAATACCAGCTTAGATGACAGCGGTATGTTAGCCATGGTGTCTCAGCCTTTAGCTAAAGAGTTTTGGGGCGATGAATCACCCGTGGGTAAAGTCATGTATCAAGGTGAGACGCCCATTGAAATAATCGGGGTGATTGAAAAGCTGCAAGGGGCTTGGGTAGATAACCCAAATTTTGAATACAGTGTGATGCAAAATATTGATTTTGGTGGTCAGAGTACTAATAAGACCTATATGGTAAGAGCACTACCTGAGCACATAGCTGATTTGGAAGCGATCATTAAAAAGGCGTTCCATGCAGAAAACCCTAATCGGGTTATTGATAACTTTTCATCGCTGTCAGACCTTAAAAAACAGACCTATAGTAATCACCGTTTAATGGCGACAGTGCTGAGTATGATGGTGGTGCTATTGCTAT
Source organism: Shewanella sp. 10N.286.52.B9 (assembly GCF_002873635.1). Taxonomy (NCBI): domain Bacteria; kingdom Pseudomonadati; phylum Pseudomonadota; class Gammaproteobacteria; order Alteromonadales; family Shewanellaceae; genus Shewanella; species Shewanella sp. 10N.286.52.B9. Next base: position 13,718 of record NZ_MCTY01000209.1, on the reverse strand, counting down.
TGATTACTGCATTAGGCTTGACGGGAATGGTGATGTTTAACATTCAGCGCCGCACTAAACAGATTGGTACTCGCCGTGCATTAGGGGCTAAAAAGCGCGATATAGTCAGTTATTTTATGGTTGAAAATTATTTAATTTGTATTGCTGGCGGCATTATCGGGGGCTTACTGGCGATGCAATTAGGTCAACAATTAATGACGCTATATAGCCTGCCTATGCTGCCCAGTGTTTACCCTATCTCTGCTGTGGTGGGTTTATTGTTGGTGACGACACTCGCAGTCATTCTTCCTGCCGTTCGCGCCTCAAGTATTTCACCTGCAATGGCCACCCGCAGCGTTTAGAGTAAACATACCGTAAGATGGTTCTCGTCAATGAGGCTATTTTACGGTAGTTTGAACCCCATAAGGGTATCCCTAAAAAAGAGAACAATGAACACACATGGATAGTATTTTAGTCGTTGATGATAATCATGCCATTTGTAGCGCTCTGACATTAATGTTGGATATTCATGGCTATAAATCATTAAGCTGCGAAACCCCAGAGCAAGCTTTACAGATTGTGGCAGAGCAAGATATCAGCTTGGTTATTCAGGATATGAACTTCACCCAGGACACCACCTCTGGTGAAGAAGGCCGCCAGTTGTTTTATACCTTACGGGAACAACAACCCAATTTACCTATCATCTTAATGACCGCCTGGACTCAGCTAGAAACCGCGGTTGAGCTGGTTAAAGCTGGGGCTGCTGATTACATGGGTAAACCTTGGGATGATGCCAAGCTGCTAAATAGCATCAGTAATTTATTATCGATATATCACTTATCCAAGCAAAATAACCAATTGTCACGGCTGGATTCAGAACGCATGAGCGCCATCAAAGACGCTGATTTATGCGGTATGGTGTTTGGCAGCGGCGCCATGCAACGTTGCATTGACTTAGCACTGCAAGTGGCGCGCTCTGATGTGTCGGTGATGATCACCGGGCCCAATGGCGCAGGTAAAGATAAAATAGCTGACATTATTCAAGCCAATTCATTGTTAAAAGATAAGCCGTTTATCAAAGTGAACATTGGCGCCTTACCAATGGAGTTATTAGAAGCAGAGCTGTTTGGCGCCGAAGCAGGGGCTTTTACTGGCGCTAATAAAGTACGCATTGGCCGCTTTGAAGCCGCAGATGGTGGCACGTTATTTTTAGATGAAATCGGTAATTTACCCTTATCGGGGCAAGTGAAATTACTGCGGGTATTACAAACCGGCGAGTTTGAGCGCTTAGGCAGTCATCAAACCCGTAAAGTCAATGTACGTGTCGTTAGTGCCACCAATGCCGACTTAGGCCAAGACATTGCCAATGGTCAGTTTAGAGAAGATTTATTTTATCGTTTAAATGTTATTGAACTAGCGTTAGCGCCGCTTAATCAACGCATTGATGACATATTGCCATTAGCCAACTTCTTTGTCGGTGAATCATTTTGTTTTGATAAACAGGCGCAGCAAGCGCTATTAACCCATGCTTGGTCGGGTAATGTGCGCGAGCTTGAGAATGTTTGTAAAAGAGCGGTGTTATTGGCTAAATCATCACAACTAAGCATTGCTGATTTAGGGTTGTCAATGTTGCAAACGCTGACAGAGCAGAATGCACTAACAAAGACTTCATCGCACAACGTACCTCTTACTAAAGAGTTTCCTACTCAAGACCACACAGTTACGTCGACAAACACCACTGTAGAGCCTGATAAGCAACAAATTGAACAAGCGTTAGTGGCGCACAGTGGGGTTATTTCCAGAGTCGCTAAAGCACTGGGGTTAAGCCGCCAAGCACTGTATCGGCGGATGGAAAAATATGGCTTGTCAGTGAATAAGTAATTTTGCTCAGCAACGTGGTTATGGAAAACCAGTATGAACATCAACTTAGAGAACAAACCTTAAATGAGCCTACGTAACAAACTGGTACTGTCAAATTTAGCCTGCACCCTAGTGTCGTTGTTGCTGGCTTACGGTCTGTGGCAATGGCTTGGGGATGAGTCAGTATGGGCCGCGGTGGTTGTGAGCTTGGGCCTGTGTTTTCTCATCAGTATGTACCTGACTCGTCAACTGGGCGAAAGCTTACAAGCATTAGAAGTCGGCTTACTCAACTTTAAAGATAATGAATTTAGTGTGTCATTACCTGAATATGCTGAGCCGCAACTTAATGAACTGGCCGATTTATACAATCAAGCCTCGGCCAAGCTGCGAAAAGAGCGGCAGTTTATTTATCAGCGTGAATTAATGCTCGATAAAGTGATACAAAACTCGCCTAACATCATGTTGCTGGTGGATGATAATCAGCGAATTATTTATGCTAACGATGCTGCCAGGCACTTATTTAATCAGGGGATTAGAATTGAAGGCATGCTGCTTTTAGATTTGATTGCAGTGTTACCAAGCGCGTTAAAGCAGGCATTAAATAGTGAGCATGAAGGCTTGTTTTCCATTGATGCCAATGGCGAAGGGTTAAGCGATGATAGCGCGGGTGAAATCGAAACCTGGCATATATCACGCGGGCAATTTAATCAAAATAATCAACGTCATCATTTAATTCTACTTAAACAATTAACCAAAGAGCTTAATCGCCAAGAAGTGGCGGTGTGGAAAAAAGTCATCCGCATTATCAGCCATGAGTTGAATAACTCTGTGGCGCCTATTGCCTCAATGGTCAACTCGGGCCGAATATTAACTAAAGATTTGGATAACGAACGATTAGCGCTGATATTCGATACCATCGAAAATCGCACCGCCCATTTAAGCCAGTTTATTTCCCATTATGCCCAATTTGCTAAGCTGCCTTTACCGAAAAAGGCGCCAGTTAATTGGGATAATTTAATCGAGCAGCTAGCCCAGCAGTATCGGTTCAGTTTAACTTCAGCATTGCCGCAACAAGCCATTGCCTTAGACTGTGTGCAATTAGAACAGGTGTTAATCAATCTGCTTAAAAATGCCCATGAATCTGGGGCTGATAAAGATGGGGTCACGGTGGCGTTTCTAGAGGTCAGTCATCCGCTAACTGGGGTGATGATCACCATTGAAGATAACGGTTTAGGCATGTCTAGCGAGGTGTTATCCCAAGCCTTATTACCGTTTTATTCAACTAAACAATCGGGCACTGGCATTGGCTTACCCTTATGCCGCGAAATAGTTGAAGCCCATGGCGGTCATATCACCATGCAAAACCGTAAAGAGAAAGGCTTAAGCGTTAAATTGTGGTTGCCTAATGAATAGTCGTACTTAGTTAATAACGGTAAGAATAAAGAAAGCCCAATAGATAGTCTCTATTGGGCTTTTTTGAAGTGTTAATCATAGTATTAATAACAATATCACTGTTTAAGCGAGTGATGATTGTTATTGATAAGTGCTACGTATAAGCGCTGTTTATAAATACTCAACTTCCAGTGCAATCAACATCGCATCATCATCTTCAGAGGTGAACTCGGCTTTTAATACAAAGTCATCACTTTCGACATTAATGATCTCATACCATGCACTGGCTTGATCGCTAAAGTGTGCCAACATAGCTTCACGGGTGGCTGGGATATTAATGGATTTTAAATAAGCCATAAACTGCTCATCAGACTCAATAGGGTAGTTAATACTCTCAGAGAGTTTTACTTTTTGAATGACATTATTGTAATGCTTAACCTGCACATTTTTTGACAGTAAACTCCAAACGCCGTTGTTTGAAAATTGAATAACATTAGGCACAAAACGGTTAACTAGCGCATCGAGCGTGCTGGGTTGATTGTTCTCAGTAGGTAAAAGTACTTCAGTTAACTTTTGGCTATTGAGCTCCGAAAATAATATCTCATCATTATCACGGCTGTATTTTCTTGATTTAAAGGTGAAACCTGTGAGCAGTAATTCAGGCTCATCGCTGGTGATAGAAGAAAACTCATCAAACTCTAACGTCAGTAAGTTTTTATGATTGGAGACGATATATTCTTCAGTACTGGTTTGCTTTAAATAATCAAGCTTATTGCGCACTTGCAGTACTTCATCACGGTATCCGGCTTTATCATCAATCAGCCAGTTATTATCAAACCTTTCGTTGTAGCTAATTAAATTTTTGCCATTGTAGTTAAGTAAAGAGCGATCTTTATAGGATATTTGCTGAATTTTATTGTTGTCGATAATAAACCACAGCTCGCGGCCATATAGCCATGCTTGGGATTGATCTTTTAGGGTAAATAAAGCGCTGGCAGGACCTAGTAATTCAATCAGACGTTGGGTTGAGTCATCAATGCTAACCCCGTAGGCGCTAGATAGAGTCACATTAGTTGAAGGAAAGCTTGCTTCTCTTGCAAGGCTAGATAATTCTTTTTCTGACAGTATTGTAATCGCAGGGCTAATTTGTGACTGCGCTAAAGTGACTTGTGGCGCAGTGGTCGTTTTGGGTTTAGCTGCAATGCGATTGGTCGTTGCTGCTGTTGAAACCTTAGTGGCTGGCGCCGGTTTTTTAAAGCTAATGGGTTTACGGCTAAGTTGATTATAAGCAGTTTTCACCGAAGATAACCGGTCATCTTCGTCGCAAAAATCAATTAAGTCAGCAGTGATAATAATTTTATTGGCTTCAATTAAATTAGTAATAATGACGGCATCGACCCGCTTTTGTTTGGCTTTTTTCTGGATCAGGCGAAAGCTAGTTTCTATTAATTTATCATTTGAGCTATTTTTAAGGGTATTTTCCACATAGATGCCATCGATCACTGTTGGCGTGCACATAGGCAGATGATCGAGTATCGGTGGTAACGATTTAGCTGAAACTTGTAAACTGACAAAGAGTAAAATGAGAACCAGTAATCTGTTCATAATTTAGCGCTTCCTTGTGGGTGTTTTTATTATTATCCATCACGAAATAAACGTCATTACATACACGATGGTTAAAAGTAATTAATCAATTAGCCTTCTTTTTCATGAGGTTATTTTTGTCACTCCAATTCATTATCAGCTGGAGCACAAGCTCTAACTTAACAATTCATTAACAAGGGTGTCAAAAGATTTTTAGGAATAAGTAGTTAAAAAATGTGCATAAAAACAACTGTTGTTGTTTAATAATGATACAGCTAGGGTGGCGAGTATTAGAGTCATAATCTGCCAATGGTTTATCTATTTATTAGCAATGACTGACAAACCCTGAACGCGTGAAGGGTTGCGATCGTGACAGTGGCTCAAATTGCAGTGAACAGAGCACTCAGCTAAAGCTTTGAGCTAAAGAATTTAGCTAAAGTATAACTTATCGATATTGTGCATAAAATGGTTAGATTTATGCTGTCAGTAGGCTGGGGTTCATTGCTGGAGGATTACCTTTAGTAACCTCAATCAGGGCGCTGTATCAGTTGCATTGGTGAAGCTGTTACTAGGCTGTTATGACTGACAGCTAATTTAACCAAGGTGTGTTTCTGATTTTAAAGGCTTAATAATGAATCACTTTGTTTAAAATAAATTCTGATGACTGTGCATAAGTTAGTAGTAACGGTTTTACAGGGTGGAATGGTCCATGGGTAATCAATTATTTATAAAACATTAGCTGAATAAAACATTGGGCTTAAAAAGTAATTAATGATTTACTAGTAATTAATGACCTTAACTTACTCGGGCTGCTTTTATGCAAACGTTACTGATTTGTCTGTTTATCACAATCTTATTACCCTATTTAGCCAAGGGGCCAGTTGCTGTGGCAATGGCAAAACTCGGCGGTTATGACAATGCACATCCGCGGGCACAGCAAGCCAAGTTAACCGGTTTTGGCGCAAGAGCACTAGCAGGGCATCAAAACGCCTTTGAATCTTTGATCGTTTTTGGTTTATGCAGTTTAACCGCGATCGCAACTGATAATGTTAATGCTACTGTTTCGACGTTAGCTATGGTGCATGTGATTGCTAGAGTGAGCTATCACTTGCTGTACTTAAAGGGCTTATCAACTATGCGCTCACTGGCTTGGTTTGTGGCAATTTTCTGTTCATTTGGCATTTTTTGGCAAGCTTTTTAAGCTTGGAAAATTTTAAACTTCTTTAATCGATATAAACCTTTCTACAATTTACCTTTAAGGTCAAATACTGGCATTGTAAAAATTTCATCATATAATTCTTATACCTATTGCTATCAATTGGGTTTATTAGAGGCGCTGCTATGTATACCGAGCAATTAATGATGTTAATCGCCGTATTTGAACGGGCAGCCTTAATGCTGATGCTGCTGTTTTTGCTTACTCGCACCCGCAGCTTTCAAAAAATCATCACCAAACCAAATCGAAAACCGATTGAGATGGCGATGATGTCGCTGTTATTTACTTTATTTGCGGTTATGAGCACCTACACCGGCATTGAGGTCGATGGCTCCTTGGTTAATGTGCGTATTATTGCAGTGTTATCTGGCGGTATCCTTTTTGGCCCTTGGGTGGGGATCCCAGCAGGTATCATCTCAGGGCTGCATCGTTACTTAATTGATCTTGATGGCGCGACTTCAACCGCCTGTTTAATATCGAGTATTTTTGCAGGCTTTCTGGCAAGTTGGATACATGTCGGTGTCGATAAAAAACACTATACCTGGTATGGCATTTTAGCGGGGGTTATCTGCGAGGTGCTGACCATGGTGCTGATTGTGGTGCTTTCAGATGATTATGAGCAGGCAATGGTGATTGTGCGTCACATTGGTTTGCCGATGATATTGGGCACTGTGTCCATTGGGCTGATTATCAAGTTAGTGCAAGATATTGACGATGAAAAAGATTGGATTGCTGCGCAGCAGGCAAAATTGGCCTTAGATATTGCCAATAAAACCTTACCTTATTTTCGTCAAAATGATCGTCAGTCGTTAATTGCGGTTTGCCAGATCATCCGCCTTGATACGCAAGCGGATGTGGTGGCGATAACTGATACCACCTCAGTACTGGCTTATGTGGGTATAGGTCAAGAAAACTACCTAGAGCCCCACAATAAAATTAACGAGATGACCGAGCAAGCCGTTGCCACAGGCAAACAAATTATTAGCAATAACCTTGATGCCCATGACTTTCATTCATTGTTAATCATTCCATTAATGGAGAACAATGTCGTTACTGGTACCTTAAAAATATTTTACCGTGAGCCTTATCAAATTAAGTCTTCACTGCGGGAAATGGCGGTGGGATTATCGCAGCTGATTTCTACCCAAATGGAAGTGTCGCGCATCGAACAGTTAAAAACCATGGCCTCAAAAGCAGAGTTTTCGGCGCTGCAAAGTAAAATTAATCCGCATTTTTTATTTAACGCCCTCAATGCTATCTCTACGTTAATACGTATTCGGCCTCAGCAAGCTCGAGAATTGATCGCCAAACTAGCGGATTTTTTGCGCTTTAATTTAGATCACACTGATGAGCTGATAGATATCCAAGAAGAGCTGCAACAGGTGCGGGATTATGCCGCGATTGAGCAGGCGAGATTTGGGCCTAAATTAACCGTCAGCTTTGATATTGATGATGTACACACTTGTGTGCCAAGCTTACTGATACAGCCGCTGGTGGAAAATGCCATTTTACATGGCATTCAGCCTGCGTCTTATCCTGGTGAGGTGCTGATTACGGTTAAAAAGCAGCAAGATGATCGGGTGAAAATTACCATTCGTGATACTGGGGTTGGCATCGATCCGGCTTTGATTGATAAGTTGCACCAAGGAACCATAGACAGCACGAGCATCGGCTTGATGAATGTACACCAAAGGTTAAAGCTACTCTATGGTGCTGGCTTAGAGATTACTGCATTGACAAAAGGCACTGAGATGTCTTTTTTCATTCATTAGAAGACTATAGGGGGGACTATGTTAAAAGCCTTGATTGTAGAAGATGAATACCTAGCACGAGAAGAGCTGATTTATTTGATCGCAACCCATAGTCAGATTGAAGTGGTAGCGACCTTCGATGATGGTCTTGAAGCTTTTAAATACCTGCAAAGCAATAAAGTGGATGTGATATTTCTTGATATTAATATTCCATCCATTGACGGTATGTTATTGGCGAGAAACATTCATCAATTTTCTGAAAAGCCGCATATCGTGTTTGTGACTGCCTATAAAGAGCACGCCGCAGATGCCTTTGAGTTAGAAGCATTTGATTATTTGCTCAAGCCTTTTAATGAGCAGCGGGCTATTGGGGTGTTGCAAAAACTTGAGCAAGCTCAAAAACACCTACCAGCGGCAGATATCAATGTCGAGTCTTTGCCAGTGAATACCGACAAGCCCAAGCCTAAGGCCAGCAGCCTTAATCAGACCATTAATTTAACCCAAAACAACCGCATTGTGGTCAGCTATATTAGTGATATTTATTATGCGGTTGCCAACGAAAAAATCACTGAGGTATATACTCGCGAAGGGGTGTTTCATGTGCCTTATACCATTACTGATTTGATGGAACGTTTACCGAGCGAATCGTTTTTTCGCTGCCATCGATCCTATTGCATTAATATCGATAAAATTCGTGAAATCATCCCTTGGACCAATAGCACCTATCTGTTAAAACTGCGCGATATTGACGGTGAAGTGCTGGTGAGTCGCAGTAACATAAAAACCTTTCGAGCACTGATGAACTTATAACCGCTGCTGTCATTGGCTAGCTAACGAACTATTCAACACCGCCTACCCATAAAGACGACTCAAAAAACGATACAACCACCCTTGCTACTGCAGATAAGCTCACTCAGCATTTAACCCCCATAAATGCATTTCATGCCGATATATTGCATTTGATGCCGCTATTTTACAGCTCATGTTTTAGTTAATTCAGACTCTTGTCTTCCTCTCAAAAAGCCGTATTTTGACCACCATATTGTTAAATTAATCATTAATTATTGCTGTGGAGAGTGACACTATGTCAGCACAAATATCAAACCGAGCGCGTATTATGACGCTTATTGGTACCATTTTGGCGCAGTTCGCCTTGGGTTCGGTATACACATGGAGCTTATTCAATGCCCCGTTAGCTGAGAAACTGTCGCTTCCAGTGAGTAATGTGGCGTTTACTTTCGGTATTTTAAGTTTATCACTAGCCGTGGCTTCGTCAGTGTCAGGCAAGTTACAAGAGCGCTTTGGGGTTCGTAATGTCACCATTGGTGCTGGGCTATTAATCGGCGCGAGCTTATTTCTTACTGCGCATGCAGATAGCCTATTAATGCTATATGTATGTGGCGGCCTGTTAGTGGGTTTTGCTGATGGTACCGGTTACCTAATGAGCCTATCTAACTGCGTTAAATTATTCCCTGAACGTAAAGGTTTAGTGTCTGCTTGTGCTATTGGTGCTTATGGCCTTGGCAGTTTAGGCTTTAAATACATCAACATGTATATGCTGACCCATTCAGGTTTGGCGATGACATTTGATACATGGGCTGTGATTGCCATGGTGCTAGTCATTGCGGGTGGATTAATGATGAAAGATGCCCCCCTTCAAGAAGTCTCAACCGCAGAAAACAGCGTTGCAAACAGAGACTTTACACTGGCGCAAGCAATGAAATCATCACAGTTTTGGGTACTAGCATTAATCTTTTTAACCATCTGTATGAGTGGCTTATACGTGATTGGTGTGGCAAAAGACATTGGCGAAGGTTATGTACATTTAAGTATGGCAACAGCAGCATCTGCAGTGGCAGTGATTGCAGTGGCTAACCTTTCAGGTCGTTTAGTTCTTGGTGTGTTATCTGACAAAATGGATCGCATGAAAGTCATCAGCATTGCGCTTATTGTATGTTTAGCGGGTGTCGGTTCACTGTTATTTGTTCACTTAAATGCGTGGAGCTTTTACTTAGCCGTTGCCTGTATCGCCTTTAGTTTTGGTGGCACCATTACTGTGTTCCCATCGCTAGTGAGTGACTTCTTTGGCCTTAACAACTTAACCAAAATTTATGGCTTTATTTATCTTGGCTTTGGTATCGGCAGTATCATTGGCTCTATTGTCGCTTCGTTATTTGGTGGCTTTGTTCCGACTTTCTACTTAATGCTAGGACTTATCGTATTATCAACCGTCATCTCTTTCATGGTGAAGTTACCAGAAAACAAGCCTTCTTTAGCCATGGCTAGCTAGTTTTAATTACGCTATTGGGCCAAGAGGTCTGAATATAGCGTTAAGCTTTTTTCGTTCCAACCTCCTTTACGCCGCAGCAATGCGGCGTTTTTTTATCTGAACTTAAACAGGTCAGCTTAAGTCTTTGAAAAAGTAGTGCACTTTAACTCGCCAAGCTGCTTTCTCATGTTTAGATTGGTGTTATTGGGGTATGATTCATTATTAATCAAAGGCCCTCAATGAGTATTAACCAATCCTCCTATGAATGAAGATATCACCATTGCACTGCCTTCGCTTATTCATCGCATCGGTGGCAGCGCCGCCAAGCAGGCTAAAGATATGGCTACGCAATATGGTTGTGAGCTTAAGCGAGTGCGTCGTTCTCGCAATTGGCAACTCGTGGGAGATGCCATTAATATTCAGTCTTTTGCCGCACAGTTATCAGGGCAAACTAATAATGAGTTTGCCTACCTGATAAAAAAGCTAAACATCGCACTGCTTGAACATAGTGACAAGTTAGAACCATTAGCCGTAAAACTGGTGCGCCTGCTCACTGAACGCCCGTGTACCACCTTAGCTGAGTTGATACAAAGCACCGGCTGCACAGAGGTTGAAGCCAGAGTGGCTCGTTTTGAGGCTGACTCTTAGTGATGATGCTTTAAGGTGTTATAAGCAGGGCAATGTTGCTGTTTAGATGAAGTATTACAATTTGAATTGGCTTCCATGCCAAGCTCACGAGTTCTCGGAATAAAGAGTCTCGATGACCTCAATTCAAATTGAGTCTTTTAGACTTTTAATGTTATAGATTTCTAACGTTAGCTCTTTTATTGCCACGAATGCAGTCAAATCGAAGAGATAATAACCCCTGTGTAGATGCAGCAGCGAGCTTCTGACTGCCAAGGATGGCGGGAACAGTCATTATTTGTCGGGAACAAATATGACCAAAACAGGCATTTGTTGTGGCAAAGTTTATGGGCCTTTTGACTTATATAAAGAGTGCAGCGTCTCGCAGTTGTATCTGCACATAAGGTCGCTGTTTCACATCTAACTCATAGGGATATGGGTTAGATGTCATTATGATGTAGGGAACATCATTGACTATGTGATCGCGACATTCGTATATTCTATATAGCACCTGCGGCAGGCAATAGATTAAACTGAAGTAATGGACTACTGAAAAAGAGCCAATATAAACGAAGTATAAAGTTGGTGGCTGTAACGCATTTATGCCCCAAAATGATTTTCACTGGTAGAAGTTGTTAGTAGCGCAATTAAAGCTTCAGCCTTATAAAAGCTAATGCGGGACGCAAGATATAAGACCTGCGTGAACATTGCACTTTATGCAATGATGACAGTTCTTTGTTTCACTCAGGCGGAGAAACTGGGAATCAGTTCTTTCTATGTTCTAACTCATTGTTGATACACTGGTTTACTGTTAGTCTTGAGTGATTAAAGTACTGGCGACCTGTTCTTATTAAGACCGTTCTTATTCGGAATTCAGCCTAATATACTGTTAGATTTTTATGCCTACATCAGCATTCCAAGCTACTAAGGATAGTTTAAATGATTAAAAAAGTATTATTAGCTTCTTTGTTAATTGTATCAATTTCTGTTTCAGCCAAAGAGGCTGGAAATTCACCTGATAACTTATCAAATGAAGATAAGCTGTATGGTTTATCATTATTTTGGAAAGAAGCAAGCTACAACTTTGCATTTTTTGATCAAGTACCTGACTTAGATTTTGATAGTGCATATAGAGAATATATTTCCAAGGTATTAGCTACTGAAACAACTTACGAGTATTACCGCGAGCTAATGAAATTTAATGCTTTATTACAAGATGGGCATACTAATATTTACTTACCCAAAGGGCTTTCTTCGAAGTACGTAGACTGGCCAGCTTTAAGTTTAACTGAGGCTAATCACCAAGCTGTAGTGACTAAAGTAAAAAGGGAACTACAAGCGGAGATTCCCTTAGGCTCTAGTATTATCTCTGTTGATGGAGTTGATTTAAAAACTCATTTGAAAACTAATGTTATGCCTTACATTGCTAGTTCAACCGAACACATTTTATGGAATAATGCAGTAAGAGATATGTTAGATGGAGCACCTAACACCAAAGTTAACTTTACTATAAAGACTCCATCGGGAGTGCTCAAAGATGTAACACTTACCAGAAACTCACGACGCCAAAAAGCAGATAAAGTATCTTTAAAGCAACCAAGTTCCAATGGAGAACTATTTGAGTTTAAGTGGTTAGATAATGAAGTGGCTTATATAGCTTTGAACGGGTTTCATGATGAAAAAATTTTGCAACACTTTAATTCTGCTTACGGAAATATTAAAAAGTCTAAAGCTCTAATTATTGATCTTAGATTTAATGGAGGTGGCAACTCAAGCATTGCTGCTGAAATATTGTCTCATTTTACCAATAAAGACTTAGAAGGCTCAATTTGGAAAACTAAAAAGCATATTGCTGCATACAAGGCATGGGGGAATTACAGTGAAAAGTATAAGGACTATGCCCAAGATAACGCGTGGGAATCTGGCTCTATGGAGTTACTTAAAGCAAAGGAAAGTAATAATCACATAGTGCCTACGTACGTGCTTATTGGAAGACATACCGCCTCTGCGGCAGAGGACTTTTTAATTTATGCAGATAAATTGAAGCACTTTACAACTATTGGCGAAAAAACTTATGGCAGTACCGGACAACCTATTTTCTTTGATTTACCCGGTGGCGGTTCTTTAAGAATTTGTACTAAGCGTGATAGCTACCCTGATGGGAAAGAGTTTGTAGGGTATGGAATTACTCCACAAGTTACTATTAATCGTATGCCTGAACATCTGAGGTCAGAAAAAGATATTGTGCTTTCTAGTGCGATTAAAAAGCTGAAAGAAAAAATCTAACAAGAAAATAAACAAGGACTTAAAACAGTTGGCTTTAGCTCCTTCGTCGCTTATTCTAGCCAACAATTTTAAGCCTGTTATTTGGGCGTTACCATATATCCACTTGCCATACATTTCCTAATAGGACTCATTACTTTAAGAACTTTAAATCCAACAAGCTTCTGTCCAAAAGTGATTTAGGCGCTTAAATAATACTTGCCTACAAACTTCTCTAATACAAAAAAAGCAGCTAACCACGGTTAGCTGCTTTTTAAAATTCTTTAATTCTTATGTGTATTCAGAAGAATAAGTTTCTGAATAAGAATGAGAATATAGTTCAAATAAGTTTCCAAATGGGTCTTCTAAATACACCATTTTGTAAGGCTTATTATCATCTTCTGGATGATAGCGCATGATGTCCATTCTGACTTTACCGCCGAATTTTTCAACTCGCTCGATAACGCCTTCAAAGTCATCTGTTTCTAACGAGTAATGGAAGATACCGATTTTAGTGAAGTCGACATGATGTCTTTCTTCGCGGTCTTTCATTTCAAATAACTCAAAGCCGATGCCATCAGAAGTGACGAGGTGGGCGATGTTAAAACCTTTAAAACCATCACCAAATACCGCAATACACATTCTACCAATGGCAGTTTGTTTTTCTTCGATGACTGCTGAATTGCCCATGACAATTTCAAGACCTAATGCTTGGGTATAAAACTCGACGGCTTTATCCATGTCACCAACCATAATACCTACATGACTCATTTTCATAATA
>NZ_MCTY01000208.1:0-26610 GCF_002873635.1 Shewanella sp. 10N.286.52.B9 | reverse complement strand
GCTTACGCCTTGGCCTTTTTATAAAATATTTAATAATATCGATGGAGATTAACACTAATGTGAACACATAGTTAAAAGCACAACCAACATTAGCCGTTAATTCATATCAAATGTCACCCCATCCATCATCCCTGACGAGTTAGCTTCATTACTTTGCAGTTTAATCATTAAGCGTAAATCATTGGGTGAATCAGCGTGATGTAATGCATCGGCATAGCTAATCTCTTTTTCAAGATATAAATCCAACAAGGCTTGGTCGAATGTTTGCATGCCCTGCTCTCTTGATTTAGCCATGGTTTCTTTGAGTAAATGCAGCTCATTGTTAGCAATTAAACTGGCTATACGTGGGGTATTAATTAAGACTTCGATTGCTGCCCTACGGCCACTACCATCAGATTTTGCCACTAATTGCTGCGCCACAATACCGCGAAGGTTTAATGATAAATCAAACAATAGCTGGTTATGCTTGCTCTCAGGCACTAAATGCATAATACGGTCTAACGCTTGGTTAGCGTTGTTAGCATGCAAGGTCGCCATACATAAGTGACCTGTTTCTGCAAATGTTAAGGCAAATTCCATGGTTTCTTGAGTACGAATTTCACCAATCAAAATCACATCGGGCGCTTGACGCAGCGAACTTTTAAGCGCGGCATCAAATGAATCAGTATCAATACCGACTTCTCGCTGGGTGATAATACTTTTGCGATGGTCATGAACAAATTCTACTGGGTCTTCTATGGTCAAAATATGCCCGCGAGCATGGGCATTACGATAACCCACTAATGCTGCCAGCGAAGTTGATTTACCAGTACCAGTGCCACCCACCATGATGATCAAACCACGTTTACTCATCACCAAGTCTTTAAGGATCGGCGGTAGTTTTAAGTCATCAACTTCAGGAATTTTGGTTTCAATTCGGCGCATCACGCAGCCGGGTGATTCACGTTGCCAAAAAGCACTGACACGGAAACGGCCTAAATCTTTTGCAGCAAAAGCAAAGTTACATTCACGAGACTCGTGAAACTCCTTCTTTTGCACCTCTGTCATTAAGGATTCAACAAACTCTAATGACTGCTCAGGGTTAAAGCTATTATCCGATAGTGGTCTTAGCTCACCATCAATTTTGGCGCTGGGCGGAAAGCCTGCAGTAATAAATAAATCTGAAGCCTTTCTGTCAACCATTACCTTTAAAAAAGGATGCACATCCATTTTACTTTCCTTTAAAAGTTAGCTTGTTTGTTAGAGCTTTTTGACATGGCATCATCACGGCTAATAAGGCCGCGATTGACTAGGTTTTGTAGACACTGTTCAAGGGTTTGCATTCCATGAGACATACCCGTTTGAATAGCTGAATACATTTGTGCGACTTTATCTTCACGAATAAGGTTACGAATAGCTGGCGTGCCCATCATAATTTCGTGAGCTGCCACTCGGCCGCCGCCAACCTTTTTAATTAAGGTTTGCGATATAACCGCCTGCAAAGATTCAGACAACATAGTACGTACCATGTCCTTTTCGCCTGCAGGGAATACATCAACAATACGGTCAACGGTTTTAGCCGCTGAAGTGGTATGCAAGGTACCAAAAACTAAATGACCGGTTTCTGCTGCTGTCATTGCTAAGCGAATGGTTTCAAGGTCACGCATCTCACCCACAAGAATAACATCGGGATCTTCACGCAGTGCACTTCGAAGCGCCGCTTCAAAACTATGGGTATGTTTATGCACTTCACGTTGGTTGACCAAACATTGCTTATTTTGGTGCACAAATTCTATTGGGTCTTCAATGGTCAGAATATGGTCATGGCGTTCATTATTAATATAATCCACCATCGCCGCTAGTGTTGTAGACTTACCAGAACCTGTCGGCCCTGTTACTAAGACTAATCCACGAGGGAAGCTTGAAATCTTTTTGAAAATTTCAGGAGCGCCTAACTGCTCAAGTGATAATATATCGCTGGGAATGGTACGGAAAACGGCACCAGCCCCACGGGATTGGTTAAATGCGTTAACACGAAAACGGGCAAGGTTTGGCACTTCGAACGAGAAATCGATTTCTAAATGTTCTTCGAAGTCCTTACGCTGTTTATCATTCATGATGTCATAGACTAATCCATGAACAGCTTGATGGTCTAATGCGGGTAAGTTGATTTTTCTCACTTCACCATCAACGCGAATCATCGGAGAAACACCGGCAGAAAGGTGTAGATCTGATGCATTGTGCTTTACACTAAAGGCAAGTAACTCAGTTATTTCCATGACTAATGACATCCATTCAAACAAATCAAAACAATATGACAACAATAGCAGACCGAATATCAATCGCCCAGAGCCAAATTGCACAAGCGACGCAAAATTGTTCACGTAATAGTGAAGAAGTCACCTTACTTGCCGTCAGTAAAACTAAGCCCATATCGGCTATTATTGAGGCTTATCAAGCGGGCCAGCGCTGCTTTGGTGAAAATTATGTCCAAGAGGGCGAAGAAAAAGTCCTCGCACTAAAAGATGACTATTGTGATATTGAGTGGCATTTTATCGGCCCTTTGCAGTCCAACAAGTCGCGTATTGTTGCCGAGCATTTTGATTGGATGCACACTTTAAGTCGTGAAAAAATCGCTAAGCGCCTCAATGACCAAAGACCAGCAGGTAAAGCGCCGTTGCAAGTGTGTATTCAAGTTAATATCAGTGAAGAGGCATCAAAGTCAGGGGTGATAGCGACCGAGGTTAGCGCTTTAGCTAAGGTGATAGCATCGCTCCCTAATTTGACTTTAAGAGGCTTAATGGCCATACCGACTGCCACCAGCGATATCGCTCTGCAACGCCAAGAATTTGCCAAACTGCAACAGCTTTTTGCGCAGCTAAAAAGCCAATACCCTGACATTGACACCCTATCAATGGGCATGAGTAATGATCTGGCGGTGGCGATTGAGCATGGCTCTACCATGGTCAGAATTGGCACCGCAATATTTGGCGCTCGAGATTACCCATAAACCCTAAAGGCCAAAAACGCCAAAAACGCCAAATCATTAATTAAAATTTATCCGCTACTGCTTGTATTAGTAAGCAATAGCCCAAACATTAGTAAATAAGCAATTAGCAAATAACAGCCGACATAAAAATTAAAAGTGACCCTTAATATGACTCAAGCAAAAGTATGTTTTATCGGTGCAGGCAATATGCCCCGCTCAATTATCAGTGGTTTAGTCAGTAATGGTTACCCAGCAGATCGTATTCACGCCACCAATCCCAGTGTTGGTAAATTAGATGCGTTAAAAGCCGATTTTAATATTGGTGTATCTCACGACAATATTGCTGCTGCAGATGACGCAGATGTGATTGTACTCAGCGTAAAACCGCAGTTAATGCAAATGGTGTGTGAGCAACTAAGTCAGTTAGATTTATCAAAAAAGTTATTAATCACTATCGCTGCAGGCATTCCTGCGGCGCGCTATGTCGATTATTTTAAGCAACCGATTAACCTTATTCGCACTATGCCTAATACACCAACGCAAATTGGCGTGGGTATGACAGGCTTATACGCCGATGAATCCATTTCAGCAGAGCATAAACAAATTTGCGAAACCTTAATGATAAGTGGTGGCAAAATTGTTTGGGTTGAAAAAGAAGACGAGCTTAACCAAGTGATTGCATTAGCTGGCAGTTCACCGGCTTATTTTTTCTTGTTTATTGAGTCTATGATTGACCATGGCATTAAATCTGGCATGGATGAAACCACAGCAAGAGCGCTTGCCCAGCAGGCGGCATTAGGCGCGGCGCAAATGGTGATTCAAAATCCACAACTTTCATTAGCAACCTTGCGTAATAATGTTACCTCAAAAGGCGGCACTACAGCTCAAGCGGTTGAAACCTTCGAACAAGGCGATTTACGCGGTTTAGTGGATAAAGCTATGACAAACTGCATAAAACGGGCACAAGAAATGGCAAAAACATTTTAAACAAACGATATTTAATGGAAAATAGCCCGTGAAGATAATTTTCAGTTCAATTTTAGATCAACTTCAGATCAACTAAGGCACACTCAATGAATGCACTACATTTCTTAATCGATACCGTTTTTGGTCTTTATCTTATGATAGTCCTGCTGCGCTTTTGGCTACAATTAGCCAGAGCTGATTTTTACAATCCATTTAGCCAGTTTGTGATTAAAGCCACTCAACCTATCATAGCCCCAATGCGCCGTGTATTGCCGTCTATGGGCAGTATTGATACCGCATCAATCGTACTGGCCTTATTGGTGGTATTTATAAAATATTCAATACTTACCGCTATGACACCTGCTGCGCTATTTGACCCATTAATGCTTGGTGTTCTTACTGTGGTTTCAGTATTAAAAGAAGCTGGAGTATTACTGTTTTGGGTACTCATTCTGCGCGCACTGCTTAGCTGGTTTAACCAAGGTCACAACCCGATTGTGATGGTAATGGATCAACTTACCGAACCCTTTTTAGCCCCTGTTCGTCGTATCCTGCCTCCTATGGGTGGTTTAGACTTATCGGTGATGTTAGTGCTGATTGCAATGAACTTTCTTAATATTTTATTGGCGCAATACATTCCATTTTGGGCTCAGGTTTAAAACTTAATGTTTTTAGTTTTAACCACCGAGCTTTATGCTTTAACCTCCGAGCGAGGTTAAGCTAATGCCTGCCATTATTCAGCAACAGCAAGATCTGTTGCTGAATCTTTATATTCAGCCTAAAGCCAGCCGTGATAAAATTGTGGGCTTACATGGTGATGAAATAAAAATCGCCATCACAGCCCCGCCAATCGACGGTAAAGCCAATAGCCACCTGATAAAGTATTTAGCCAAAGCCTTTAAAGTGCCAAAGTCTGATGTGATGCTTCTAAAAGGGCTTCAAGGCCGTCATAAGCAAGTGAAGATACTTAGCCCGTTAAAGATCCCGCCTGAAATATCGCAGATAATAGCCCAATGCAACTAAGCATCGATTAGTGAAATCATCCATTATTGAAATCATCCATCAAAATGATCCAATTACGGGTGATCTGGCTAAAAATTCTCTATACTTAAGTCTACA
Organism: Shewanella sp. 10N.286.52.B9; assembly: GCF_002873635.1. Classification (NCBI taxonomy): domain Bacteria; kingdom Pseudomonadati; phylum Pseudomonadota; class Gammaproteobacteria; order Alteromonadales; family Shewanellaceae; genus Shewanella; species Shewanella sp. 10N.286.52.B9. The sequence continues at coordinate 21,557 of NZ_MCTY01000208.1, read as the reverse complement.
TTCCAATTAGTGAATCAACTCTTTCGTCGCGACGATTAACTAACCTAGGGCTAAACTAACCCGCTAGGTCAATTAAGCCAGTTGTTAGCAACACAGAGTCGATCAAGGATTTAGATTATGTTTCGCACCCTTTTATGTAGCTTTGTCATTTTAATGAGTACCCTAACGACCGTTCAAGCAGAACAAAAACAGACTGTCGGTAATTATGATATTCATTACATGGCATTAGGTAGTACCTTTATTACCCCTGCTATTGCCAAAACCTATGGTATTGAACGCAGTAATTACAACGGTATTGTCAATATTGCAGTGTTAGATACCAGTCAAGAAGGTAATCCCGCCGTTGCTGTTGAAATCGCTGGCGTAGCCAACAACTTACTTGATGCACGAATGGATTTAGAGTTTAAAGAAATCCGTGAAGGCGATGCTATTTATTATATCGCCCAAGTGCCATACCGAGACGATCAACAAATCAACTTTAACCTGACGATAAAGTACGGCAATAAGCTCAATACATCGTTAAAGTTCAAACAAAAATTTTATGTGGAATAAGGCTAAACAGCGGCTTATTTCAAATGATTTTGCACTTTTAACAAGCTAAACCTCAAGGTTTAGCTTTTTATTTAGTTGCGCAAACCATAGCTATTTTATCCTTTGCTGCTGTCTATCAACTCAGTGCTTAGGTATCATTAGGCCAATTTCATTGATGAAAATTTAAATAGCCAGTCAAGGCGAAAACTAAGCCTTTTTTAAGGCTAGATGCCACTTATTTGATGTGAGTTTTAGTTTACTGCAAAGCCTGCTCACCCCATAAGCACTATTTAAAACATCAGCCCCCTTATTTAATAAAAAGGTATTCCATGCAACAGATTGTTTTAGCAAGCGGTAACAAAGGTAAACTAACAGAGTTTGATCAGATGCTAGCCCAATTTGATATTGAGGTTTTACCGCAAAACCAATTTAACGTTCCAGAAGTGGCTGAAACAGGCACCACCTTTATTGAAAATGCCATTATTAAAGCCCGCCACGCTGCAGAAATCACTGGTAAAGCCGCAATCGCAGATGATTCTGGTTTAGAAGTTGATGCCCTTCAAGGCGCACCGGGGATTTATTCAGCCCGTTACGGCGGCGAAGGCGCCAGCGAGCAAGACAATTACCTTAAATTACTTGCTGCATTAGCAAACAAAACACAGCGCAAAGCACGCTTTCAGTGTGTATTGGTTTATATGCGCCATGCTAAAGACCCAACCCCAATAGTTTGCCAAGCGGCATGGGAAGGCACTATAGGATTGAGCCCTCAAGGTGAGCAAGGCCATGGCTACGACCCTATCTTTATTCCACAGGGGTTTGATATTTCGGCTGCCGAGCTTTCAAGTGAGCAAAAAAACCAGTTGAGCCACCGTGGGTTAGCACTTACTTTGCTTGTAGACGCTATGAAAGCCAAAGGGATTATTAAGTAACTATCATGCAATCAGCGAAATTATCTCTGCCACCACTGAGCTTATATATCCATATCCCTTGGTGCGTTCAAAAGTGCCCATATTGTGATTTTAACTCCCATGGTCAGCATGGAGTATTACCGCAACAAGCTTATGTTGATGCACTTTTAGCCGATCTCAATCACGACCTTCACTATGTACAAGGGCGAAAACTTCACAGCATTTTTATTGGTGGCGGCACGCCATCTTTATTTGAAGCCACCCAAATACAGCGCATTCTAGCCGGTGCTGAAGCCGCCATTGGTTTTGAAGATGATATTGAAATTACCATGGAAGCCAATCCGGGTACGTTAGAGCATGATGACTTTGCCGCATATCGCGCTGCAGGGGTGACGCGCTTGTCCATTGGGGTGCAAAGTTTCTCAAAAGATAAACTCAACCTTCTTGGCCGTATCCATGATGAGGATGAAGCCGTTACCGCTGCTAATACAGCCCGTAATGCAGGTTACAACAGCTTTAACTTAGATTTAATGCACGGCTTACCTAATCAGTCATTTGATGAAGCCATGGCCGATATCGATACTGCTGCTGGGTTAATGCCACCGCATTTATCTTGGTATCAACTGACCATAGAGCCAAATACCTTATTTCACTCTAAACCGCCACAATTGCCTGACGATGAAAACTTGTGGCATATCTATGAGCAAGGACAGAAGAAGCTGGCAGCACTTGGCTATGTGCAATATGAAATCTCTGCTTATGCCAAAGACGGATTTCAGTGCAAACATAATCTCAATTATTGGCAATTTGGCGATTACTTGGGGATTGGCTGCGGCGCCCATGGCAAGATTACTCAACCTGAGCTCAATAAGATTATTCGCACCGTCAAAATTAAGCATCCGAAGGGTTATCTAGCAACGTCAGATTACACCAGTGAAACTACTGAAGTGCTAGCTGAAGATCGCGCCCTTGAATATTTAATGAATCGACTCAGGTTAATGACGGCTATCCCTAAAACTGAATTTGAACTGCGCACCGGCTTACCTATGTCAAAGCTTGATGAAGGTATTGCCAAGTCAATTGAAAGAGGCTTATTAACCGAAACTGAGACCCATTGGCAATTAACCGCCAAAGGCCATATGTTTGTTAATGATATTTTGTCGCAGTTTTTAGATTAGCTACTTTATAGCTAGCTGATTTATTAAAGTTATTACTAGCCTATATAAAAGCCTGATGGATTACCTTTATAAAACAAGGTTAATGCATTAGGCTTTTTTTGATTTCCTTTGCCCATTAAGCTTGGCGCTTTAAGCAAAGTGCCTGCAAGTCACTAAATAAATCATTTCGCATTTACCCTGTAAATTCAGCAACATTTAAGACACAATTGCTAACATTTCACGTTATACATTTATGCTTGTGTCATTTAGGATATCAATCGATCTCCTGTTCTATTACTTTGCTAACGGAAACCCTATGCGACTAACAACAAAAACGACATTAATAGCCGTTGCTTTAACCAGCTTATTATCAAACGCCGCAATCGCCCACACTGCAGGGCACCAACCTTTAACCAATACAGTAGCCTCCACTAAAACAGCCACCACCGAGTCAGAAAAAGCCAATGAGCTGTTTGAAAGTATGTTCATGGAAAATGTAATGGCTAGCCCGATTTCCCAAACCTATTTACGCATCAAAACTGATTATGACAAATGGGGTGATTTTAGTGATAAATCTGCTGACGAAGACTTAGCCAGAGCTAAAAAGCATTTAAAACAACTTGAAACTATTAATGTTGCTAAGTTAGACAAGCAAACGGCACTTAGCTACAAATTAATGAAACAAGGCTTAGAGCAGCAAATCAGCGATGATAAATGGCGTTACCATAATTACCCTGTAAACCAGATGCGTGGTAGTCATTCGTTTATTGCTACCTTCCTTATCAATCAACATCAAGTTGAAAATGTCAGTGATGCACAGGCTTACATTAGCCGTTTAAACGGTGTAAAGCATGTAACTGAGCAAGTGATCGATGCATTAAAAATTCGCGCCGATAAAAATATTATCGCGCCAAAGTTTGTCTTCCCTTATGTGATTTCAGACAGCGAAAATATTATCAAGGGTGCACCTTTTACTGATACTGAAGTTAAAAGCACCCTATGGGGTGATATTAACCGTAAAATCGAGAAGCTCGATATTACCCAAGCTCAAAAAGATGAATTATTGGCGGCAGCTAAAACAGCCTTAATTAAAAGTGTAAAACCTGGGTATGACAATTTAATCAGCTATTTACATGAATTAGAAGCCAAAGCTGATAGCCGTGATGGGGTGTGGAAGTTACCTTTAGGCGAAGATTTTTATAATACTCGTCTAAATCGTATTACGACGACTGATATGAGCTCTGGAACAATTCATCAGTTAGGTTTAGCAGAAGTTGAACGTATTCATAATGAAATGCGTGCGATCATGAAAAAAGTAAATTATACCGGCAACTTAGCCGAGTTTATGGCTTTCATGCGTGATGATGAACAATTTTATTACCCCAACACCGATGAAGGTAAAACTCGTTACATTACCGAAGCTAAAGACCTAATTGATAATATGGAGTCACGCTTAGGTGAAGTGTTTAATATTAAACCTAAAGCCGGATTAATCGTTAAACCTGTTGAAGCCTTTCGCGAAAAGTCTGCTGGTAAAGCATTCTATGATCAACCCGCTCCCGATGGTTCACGCCCTGGTACTTACTACGCCAACTTGTATGACATGAAAGCAATGCCCACTTACCAAATGGAAGCCTTGGCTTATCATGAGGGGATCCCTGGGCATCACATGCAAATTGCCATTGCCCAAGAGCTGGAAGGTATTCCTAAATTTAGAAAATTCGGTGGCTATACTGCCTATATTGAAGGCTGGGGTCTTTATACTGAATACTTCCCTAAAGAAATGGGCTTGTATGCTGATCCCTACTCTGACTTTGGCCGCTTAGCGATGGAGCTATGGCGTGCTTGTCGTCTGGTTGTAGACACAGGGATCCACACTCAACAATGGACTCGTGAGCAAGGTATCCAATACTACGTAGACAACACCCCAAATGCTAAGTCTGATGCCATTAAAATGGTAGAACGCCACGTGGTGATGCCTGGCCAAGCTACTGCCTATAAAGTCGGTATGATTAAAGTGTTAGAGCTACGTGAAAACGCCAAGCTTAAATTAGGTGACAAGTTTGATATTCGTCAGTTCCATACCCTAGTACTGCAAAATGGCCCTGTACCATTAGATGTATTAGAAGCTGAAGTGGACAATTGGATTAATCAAACCAATAAACCTGAGCTATTAAGCCAATCAGCAGACTCAAATCGCGGTTAATCAACCAATCGATTAAGTTATCTAAGGCCACTTTTTAGTGGCCTTCTTTTTGGCTCGTACTAAAGCCTAAGTAATGAAATCTAAGTAATGAGCGCCACTCTATAAATTACCAAGGCAATAACAAGTTCAATAACGAGTGCATTAACAAATGCTATACCCGACAAATATATTCAATTGGCAGCTTAAAAGAGAACAAAAGTACAAAGGCGAGAGAGTAAACAAATTAAGCGGATATTATAGGGCAGAAAAAATAACCCCAGCACAATGTCTGGGGTAAACCAATTAAAACTAGGATGATGGTTTCAAAGCCGGCATTGTTCTGATTTTAAAACCTCTGCCAGCAGTGATTCAAAACTTGCGAAGTTGCTGATTTGCACAAAAAGCTGAAAAGGGGTCATTTCTCAACAAGATGCGTGACTCAAATCATTCCGAATCAACTGAAATCTATTGTATTGATTTAAGAACAGAGTTCAAGCAGCTTTTTATACTACATTAATAACTCAGCACAGAAACAACCTGAGCGTTTTTCAAGCACAAGACAATCAAGTTATTGTTTTTATTGTACAAATAAAAAAGTCGCAACTTAAGTTGCGACTTTGTTTTAAAATTCGAACAATGTTTCCAGTTTTAGTTACTGACTTAGAAACCCCATTGAATGGCTATTTACGTAATTTGTATAAATGATCAAACTTACCATCCCAATAAGGTGTAGTACCAATATGACCTTTAATAAATTCAATAAATGCACTTACTTTAGGGGCAAGGTGCTTACGTCTTGGGTAAACAGCCTGTAGCGGTAAGTTGTTGGTCAATTGCCAATCAGGTAATAACGGCACTAATGTACCTTGTTCGATTTCATCTTCAAGTAAATAACTTGCTAGGTAGGCAATACCTAAACCGCTAACCGCGGCCGATTTTAATGCTGGTGCATTATCAACCCGGAAGTTACCAGAAACACCAATTTCACAGTAATCATCAGCTTTCTTAAACTGCCACATGCTGTGCTCATGCCACTCACCTTGGTAGACTAGACAGTTATGATCAACAAGTTGTTCAGGTCGAGAAATATTGCCATGTTGGGCAATATATTCTGGCGATGCCACTAATAAGAACTGACACTTCATTAATGGTCTTGCAACCATACCTAATGGTAGCTGCTCAGACATAGTCAAAAGTAAATCTAAACCTTCACTAACCACATCGACTTTATGATCCAGTAAGCTAACTTGTAGCTCAAGCTCTGGATGTCGTGCCATAAACTCAGGTAATGCAGGAATAATATGCATGGTACCAAAAGACTGAGAAATACCGACTTTAAGTACACCACGGGTGGCATCATTTAGATTATGCACACTAGCAACGGCCTGCTCTGCATCACGTAATAACTCCTCACCTTGTATGTAAAGCAAGTTACCCGCTTCAGTTAAACTTAAACTACGTGTAGTACGTTGGATGAGTTGAACCCCAAGTTTATGTTCAAGATCAGCAACCTGAGTACTTACTTTGGACTTAGATATACTCAACCTTCTGGCAGCGGCACTGAAGCTCCCGGCTCTAGCAACATGAGTAAAAATAGCAATAGGTTCTAATAGTTCTAACATTGGAGTCGCCTTAAGCTGTTTACGACATTAAAAATATTTTTTGAGTTCCAAGTAATGTCGCTTATTACAGACAATGCTGCATAAACGCCACCTACTTTATATGGTTCTTTAAACGTTGCGCCACTCACCCAAAAAGAAATTAAATTTCGATAGTCCATTATCATGAATAGCCAACCAAAACTAAAACAACAAGTTAATTGGTTAACGCCATACAGTTTTATAGTTTTAGGAGTATACCAAAAATTGTATAAATGGCTCTATATTTATAATATACAATTTTTTTATCAGAACAAATCTACGATAAACTGTAATATTAATGACATTTTCTCAACTTGAACGGTGGCAATTAGACAAAAAACGACTAGCTCGGCTAGCATATCTCGCTACAAAGTAGCACAAATAACAGATAGTTAACTAGAGCTTGATTGGCGGGTGAAGTTTTTGATTGGTAATTTAAGCAGGAATGGTTTAACCAAAAAGCCCCTGCACAAGGTACAGGGGAAGGTCAGGTGCATTTTGACAATGCTAGAACTTACAAGGTTACCGCTACTCAGTATCTGATAATGTCGCTAATTCATAAGAAGATAGCTGTGGGATGGATTGACGTAATTCACTTTCAAGCACCATTAACTGCTCAAAGTTACCGCAGACTTTTTTGGCTTTAGCTTCTATGGCCTCTGATTGCTCAGAAATCTGCAATTCAACATCTTCACCGATTCTTTCCATTTTGCTTGAAAAGGCAGTCATTTTTTCATCAAAGCTTCCGCCTTCTGAAGACATCATTTCAGCCCCTAGCGCCATCATAAAACTGCCCATGGAGTTTTTAATCATTTGCTCCATTTCTTGTTCAAACTCTTCATTAAATGCTTCTTCTAACGAAGACTCTGTCGCGCCAAGATAAAACTTATCCCCTTGTTGATATGCAGCTTGGTCAACACGGCTTTGAATTCCAGCTAAAAGCTCATCCAATTTAGCCGCGGTGGCATCGCCAAAAATAGGGGTTAATGCCATGCTCACTGCATCTGTTGCCAAAATAACAGCATCATCAACTAAATCAATTACCTCTGGGATCTGTTTAGATACTTGCTCCGAATAATCAGCTAACAAAGCTGCTTGCTTATCATTTAGTGCAACTTGGTTGCCATCAATATATAACTTTCCAAGTTCGACTCGGTAAACCTCAGCGCCTTTTTCGCTAAAGGATAATTTTTGTGGCTCAACGGTAACATCATAGTTTAAGGTCACGTTGCATTGATTATCTTCAAGGGACATTTTGGCCACCGCAGGCGTCATAGCCCCTGCGGTAAAAATCAAACCAGTTAGTGCAATACTTTTAAATAAACCTTGGGTATTCATTAGCTCTATCCTTGCTGTTAATCGTTATGTAGATAATCAATGGGGCGAGTGGCTAAACTGCTCACTAAGCTACTGCCAACGTTTTGATATCTAGTTTCAATGTTAATTAGACTGATACCAAGTTATTGCACAGGCTGTGCCAAAAACATAAATAAGCTTTTTATCAATAACTTAAAGCAGATAATAACTAATAGGTTTAGCTTTTAGATTTGGATTTATATTAACTATGTGTGAAATAAGCCAAATGTTGGTAATTTTCATCATCGCTATTATATGGGTAGATTTAAGAATAGATGATTTTCAAACTCGTGGATGAGGATACTAAAAAGACAATGGATGATTTCAAGCTTAACATTTGAAAATGGGCATAAAAAACTTGCCCAGCAACATAAGCGAGTTTAAAAAATTGAGCGACCTAATGATTGTGATAAATGCTCAAGCATGCGAGTGCCTGCCAGTGAGTTGCCATTTTGATCAAGTTCAGGCGACCATACGCAAATAGACATGTCCCCAGGGATCACCGCAATAATGCCGCCGCCAACACCACTTTTACCTGGCATACCAACCCGATAAGCAAACTCACCTGCGCCATCATATAAACCTGAGGTAGCAAGCAGTGCATTTAGCTGTCTGGTTTGTACTGGGGTAACGATTTGATCCCCTGCTAGGCTTTTACCGCGATTGGCGAGATAAAACATCGCTTTTGATAAGTCAGCGCAATTCATTTTTAATGAGCAGTAATGAAAATAGCTCTTTAATACTGTATCAACATCGCCGTTAAAATTACCAAATGACTTCATTAAATAGGCAATAGAGGCATTACGGGCACTAAACTGAAATTCTGAATTAGCCACAACTTTATCAAAAAGTATGTGAGGGTTTTCGCTCAGGTTTCTAACCACTTCAAGCAAGTGATGCTTAGGTGCACCAAGGCGCGCTTGAATTAAATCTGCTATCACTAATGCACCAGCATTAATAAATGGATTTCTTGGAATGCCTCGTTCAAGCTCAACTTGAACCAATGAGTTAAACGACTGACCTGAAGGCTCTTTACCTACCCTGCTCCAAAGTTCATCTTCGGAGTACAAACTTAACGCTAAAGTAAGGCTGAATACTTTGGAGATAGATTGAATGGAAAACGGCTCAAGATAATCCCCAGCGCCAATGGTGTGACCATCTGCGCCAGTGACTGCTATTGCTATTTTGTTTGGATCTACGTCAGCCAATGCTGGAATATAATCTGCGACTTTCCCTAAACCAATAAGTGGCCGAACCTTGTCGACCACTTCATCAAGCAATATTTGCTCAGGCATTAGCTATATTAGCCCCACCAGATGTCGTACAGTGCACTAACTTCAAGTTGTGGCACTTTTTTCGCTTCCCAGAAGGCTTTAACAGCAGCAGCATCTTCTTCGGTACATTTACCGATCTCTTGTGTTGCAATAATGCCTTCCCACATTTTATGACCGCCACCATGGAAACCTAGCTTACGAGGTTCAATGACTTGTTCAATGAACTCATCAACAGCTTTATCAATATCTTCTTCAGAAATTGACTCATCAAAAGTCCAGTTGATATCAAAACCAAATTCTTGGAATTCATCAACGCGTAGTTTCTTACGTAAACGGCGAGTTCGGGTCTTAGCCATGGTTATTTCCTAGTTAGTTGATTAAATAGCTTATTTTAACAATATTTTATTATAATTATGCAATACGTTCGAACATTATGTCCCAAACGCCATGACCTAAACGATGGCCGCGGGCTTCGAACTTAGTTAGCGGGCGATGATCTGGACGTTCAACTACAGTATTGGTTGCTGATTGGTTTTTATAACCTTCAGCCACAGACATCACTTCTAACATGTGCTCGCTGTAGTTTTCCCAATCTGTTGCCATATGGAAAACACCGCCAATCTTAAGCTTACGACGAATTAATTGCGCAAATTCAGCTTGTACAATACGGCGTTTGTGATGACGTTTTTTGTGCCAAGGATCTGGGAAAAATAATTGTACTCGGGCAAGTGAGCCATCAGCAATGCTGTTTTCAAGCACTTCCATCGCGTCATGATGATAAACACGTAAATTAGTAATTTCGGCTTCACCGGCATCAACTAAACATGCGCCAACACCTGGTTTATGTACTTCGATACCAATGTAGTTTAACTCAGGAGCCGCTTTAGCCATTTCAACTAAAGATGCCCCCATACCAAAACCAATTTCTAATACGGTATCAGCATCACGCTTAAACACTTCAGCTAAATTAATCGCTTCTGGTGTGTAATCTAAACCCATTGCAGGCCAATGTGCTTCAATTGCGTTTGCTTGGCCTTTGGTTAAACGGCCTTCTCTTAATACAAAACTTCTGATTTTACGAATATATTTGCCATCTTCGTTAAATTCAGCGGTGGTAACGTCGCTCATGTATGCCTCATCATTTGAATAGCGTTTAAATTGCCGACTATTCAAAGTTTCATCTTTGTTCCAATAATAGTGGCTAAGTATATCTTAAAATCACCATGACTAAAGTATTTATCAGTTAACAGGCTCCCTTGTTTATAGAATATTCTCCATATACACTGCGCTGATGAAAAAAGTTAACTCCTTTTCTGAGCGGATCACCGCTTGGTACGATTTACACGGACGCAAGACCTTACCGTGGCAAATCAATAAAACCCCATATAGAGTGTGGATTTCAGAGATCATGCTGCAACAAACTCAAGTTGCCACTGTTATCCCCTACTATGAAAAATTCATGCAAAGCTTTCCCGACATTAAAGCCCTTGCCAATGCCAGCGAAGATGATGTACTGCATCATTGGACGGGGTTAGGCTATTATGCCCGCGCCCGTAATCTGCATAAAGCGGCTAAAACAGTTTGTGAGCAACATGCAGGCAAGTTTCCTGAAGCGCTAGATGAAGTCATAGCCTTACCGGGTATTGGCCGCTCGACTGCTGGGGCCATTTTGTCATTGTCCCTTGGTCAGCATCATTCAATATTAGATGGAAACGTTAAACGGGTACTTGCCCGTCACGGCGCAATTGAAGGTTGGCCAGGTCAAAAAGCAGTTGAACAACAATTATGGCACTTAACGGATAAGTTAACCCCGCAAAAAGATGTGGTTAAATTTAACCAAGCCATGATGGATATTGGCTCTGCGGTTTGCACTCGCAGTAAACCCAATTGTGCTCAATGCCCTGTTGCAATTGATTGTAAAGCGCAGCTTGCTGGCCGACAGACAGAATTCCCCGGTAAAAAGCCTAAAAAAACCATTCCAGTAAAATCTGCATGGATGCTAGTACTGCATAAAGATGGTGAAGTCATTCTCAATAAAAGACCACCAGCAGGCATTTGGGGCGGCTTATGGTGTTTTCCTCAATTTGATACTGAGGCGGCGCTGCTTGCACATATCAGTGCTAATGGGTTTAATCACAGCAGCAATGAATATGCCGCAGCAAAAAACAACAATAATGAACAATCACAATGGCTTGCAGGATTTAGACATACTTTTAGTCATTTTCATTTAGATATTCAGCCTATCTTAGTTAATCTCGGCGAAAATCAACAATCGCCTCAAATTGACTCAAGTGTAATGGAACAAAATCAGACACTCTGGTATAACATACATCATCCTGCGAAAGTTGGATTAGCCGCAGCAACTGAGCGGATTTTATCTAACTTAGCCGCTCTTTTAGCAGTAGATCCCGTCAAGGAATCCCTTTAAGGAATAATCATGGCTCGTAATGTTAATTGCGTATATTTAAAGAAAGAAGCTCCAGGTTTAGATTTTCAACTTTACCCTGGCGATCTAGGCAAGCGTATCTTTGATTCAATCAGTAAAGAAGCGTGGGCACTTTGGCAGAAAAAACAAACCATGCTAATCAATGAAAACAAACTTAACATGATGAATGTTGATGACCGTAAACTACTTGAAGAGAATATGGTTAGCTTTTTATTTGAAGGCAAAGATGTTGCCGTTGAAGGTTATGTACCTCCAAGTGAAGACGAGTAACTAAATAGCTAACCCCTTAGCTAGCTGAATAGCTTAAGAGCCTACTTTAAAACCGCTAACGGCGTGTTGATATAAAGTAGGCTTTTTTATTCGCATCAATTACCAATCACTTTTGAGACAATTGTAATTAACTTCCCCATAGCTTTTAAATAGTTGTTACTCCACAGCCTATTCACAAAAGTTCCCTAAATTTAGTTAAAAATCTTATTTCGTGAGCTATTAATCAAAAGTAAAAAATTATAACACTTTCTGTTAGTTACACTGCATTATTATCGATTATGCCAAGGTATACTGCCGCTATAACTAATTTCAGAGTGTGCCCATGCTAAAGCCAATACTTTATACAGCATTGACCTTGTCACTGCTTTATTCAATCAATAATGTTAATGCAGACCCCATGGGGATGAAGCCAATGCCAGTGGCAGATGCGCCATTGGGTTATATCATTCATAATCCCTATGAAAATGCCCCACTAACGGCTTTAGTGACTCTTAATGGCCATAAAATTTCCAATGTGGATGTCACCATACATGCCAAAGGTGAAACTGGTGTCAGCATAAACTATCAAGTTGATGATATGCGGGTAATGGATGAAGGTGGCGTACCCATTTTTGGTCTCTACCCTGCCTTTATGAACACCTTTACAATTAAATGGACTGAAAACGGCAAGCAGCGCAGCCACGAGTATCAAATGCTAACCCCAGACATTGATATGGGCTTTTCAGAAAGCCAGTGGGCTAAAGCGCCCATCGTCGAAGTAGAACATGTTGACGCTGACTTTAAAGACCGCCTTTATTTTGTAAACTGGACCAATCCAGACGGAAAGTCGGGTCAGTTATCCCACAATAACCCTGATGCACCTGGGGCGTTTTCTTGGGATGGGAAACCAGGATTTTTCATTATCGATACCGCCGGTGATATTCGTTGGTATCTGAATCCTTACACCACCCATAACTCAAAAAATTATGACAGCGCAGGTTACGCCATGGGCATGAACGTCACTAAAGACGGCAACATGGTGTGGGTACAGGGCCAAGGCTGGAAAAAAATGTCATTAATGGGAAGAATGATTTCAGAGCACAATTTACCGGGAAATTTTATCGATGCATCACACGAAGGGATTGAAGCTGCCAACGGCAATATCTTTATTCGCGCCGCCGCCAAAGATTATCGCGGCGCTGATGGCATGTTAGTCAACACCATACGCGATCAAATCATTGAGGTTGATAACACAGGTAAGTTAGTGGATTACTGGGATTTAAACACTATTTTAGACCCACTGCGTGATGCGGCATTATTATCCCTTGATGCCGGTGCAGTTTGTTTAAATATCAATATTGATCAAGCTGGCCATCAAACCACCTTAGACGATTTAAAGAATGCCCCTTATGGTGATATTCACGGAGTGGAAACAGGCCGTAACTGGGCCCATGTCAATTCAATAGATTATGACCCTAAAGATGACAGCATCATCATTAGCTCACGTCATCAATCTGCGGTAATCAAAATTGGCCGCGATAAACAAGTTAAATGGATATTAGGCCCTGAAAAAGGCTGGAGTGACAAGTTCCAAGACAAGCTACTCTCGCCAGTTGATGCTACAGGTAACAAACTTAGCTGTAATGAAAAGGGTCGTTGCCGAGGCAGTGATTTTGACTTCTCATACACCTCCCATACCGCTTATCTTGTTCCTGAAAAGGGCACTTTAACGGTATTTGATAATGGCGATGGACGTCAGCTAGGTCAACCAATGTTTGCCAGTGAAAAATATTCCCGCGCGGTTGAATACAAAATTGATGAGGCCAATAAAACCGTTACCCAAGTATGGCAATACGGTAAAGACGAGTTGGGTTATCAAGGCTACTCGCCAGTAACATCTATCGTTAAATATCAGCAAGATAAAGACAGCATGATGAGCTACTTTGCCTCTGCCGGTTTATTTGGATTAGGTGGCGGTTATGGCAATATCAAAATGGATGACACCACGGGTAAAGTTAAGTCTATTTTAGTTGAGCATCGCTATGGCGAAACCAAGCCCGCTGTGCGCATTAATATCAATAGTCACGATATGTTCGCAACGGGTTACCGCGCTCAGGTTATACGAGTAAACGAGATGCTTAAATAGTGAGTCGCTTCTTATTCAATAACAGTTACCCAGTAACAATTATCCAATAAGAATTATTTAGTAAATGTTATTCAGCCCTTTGATGGAAAAGGGCTGAATACCTTAGCCTCTTTATCCCAGATCAATAAAACGCTTCTACCCGCCTCTTTTCAAAAAATCATATTCAGTTTATTTAAATTAATACTGGTCAAAAAATGATTAATAATTTACATTAAAATCACAATGTAAGCGCTTACACTTAGGCGTGACTTAGGCGTGCTAAATATTAAAGCCTTACACTTTATCAGGTATCAACCCAGCGAAGATGTTGTAAATACAAGTGAATAGTGGGTTAGTTGTAAGTAATACCTTCAAGTTAGATTGCAACAATCAAGGTATAAAAACGATTATGGAACAATCAGCAACCAGCGTAAAAAACACATCAGTCACATTCGATAAGTTATCCTTTAAAGAAAAAGTCGGTTACGCCCTTGGGGATGTGGCATCTAACTTTTATTGGCGTGTTTTTGATGTGTTCTTATTTATTTTCTACACCGATGTATTTGGTATATCAGCTGCAGCTGTTGGCACCATGATGTTAGTGACTCGCATAATCGATGCGGTATCAGACCCATTAATGGGCGCCCTCGCAGATAGAACTAACACCCGCTTTGGCAAATTTCGCCCTTACCTCATATTAGGCATTATTCCCATTGCTGCAGCTGGTGTACTCACCTTCACAGTGCCCGATTTAGGTGATGATGGTAAATTGATTTGGGCTTATGGCACTTACATTTTCATGATGCTGGCGTACACCTTTATTAACGTGCCCTACGGCGCGCTATTAGGTGTGGTCACCAGTAATAGTCAGGAAAGAACCACATTAACCAGTTTTAGATTTATCGGTGCTTTTTCTGGCGGTACTTTAGTTGCTTATATGACGCCTGAATTAGTTACTTATCTTGGCGTGGGTAATGAGGCATTAGGCTGGCAACTGACCATGGCCTGTTATGGACTTATTTCAGCGGTGCTGTTTTGCCTTACTTTTTTTGCAACTAAAGAGCGCATAGCGCCACCAACTAATCAACAAACCTCAATCAAACAAGACATAATCGATTTAACCAACAACAAGCCATGGCTGATTTTATTCTCTTTAGCGTTAATCATCATGTTCACCATCACTTTGCGCGCCAGTACCGGCACCTTTTACTTTAAATACTATGTAAACCGAGAAGACCTCATTGGCACCTTTACCGCGGTTTATATGATCTCACTTGCCCTAGGCGCCGCCTCTACGCCTCTATTAACAAAATACTTTGATAAACGCCCACTGCTTATTGGTTTAATGACCATTGTTGCCATACTTTCGGCTGGCTTTTACTTTATTCCAGCTCACAACCTTACCTTGATGTTTATTATGCAGGCCTTAATTGGATTTTGCTTAGGGCCTAAATCGCCGTTGGTATTTTCTATGTATGCCGATACTGCTGATTACTCACAATATAAAAATGGCCGCCGCGCCACCGCGATGATTTTTTCAGCAGCAGCCTTTTCGCAAAAATTAGGCGGCGCTTTTGCAGGCGCGATGATCGGTTGGATGCTGTCATCCATGGGTTATGTGGCAAATCAGCAGCAATCACCCGACTCGTTAATGGGGATTTTACTGCTCAATACCATCATCCCTGCAGGCTTTGCCTTATTAGCGGTTTGGGTTGTTAAACACTACAGCTTAGATGAACAAAAAATGCGCCAAATTAACCAGTCGCTTTATCAAGCTATTGATAAATCAGAGCCTGCAAGCGAGTAGTTGAGGAATTTAAATAGTGATTACTTACCATCATAAAAATGGCAACGTCAGCTTGCATAGTCCAACCATTATGCCAAAAGCCTGTGGTTTTTTATGGAATAAAAACATGATGATTCAAATGAATTGTCGGGGTTTTGCGACTGCGCAATTTATGCAGCCAGAACCTGCTAAATATGCCCATGGGCCAGCATTAGAGGCCAAAACCTTTATGCAGCCAGAACATGCCTATTTTAGCCATCATCCTGGGCGATTTTTTTATATAAAAGATAACCTCACTAACGAACTATTCTCATTGCCCTATGAGCCAGTAAGGCAATCATTGGCATCATTTGAGTTTATCGTTAGCCAGCATCAAGTCAGTTGGCAAGTTAAGCACCTCAACCTACACTGCAAACTAAGCTTAACCTTAGCCACTGAAGATACCGCAGAGCTATGGCAGTTATCCATTGATAACCTAAGTCAAACGGCGCGAGATATCAGCGTTTATAGCTACTTTCCTGTGGGCTATATGTCGTGGATGAATCAATCAGCAAAATTTGATCCTTCACTTAATGCAATTTTATGTCACTCAATCACCCCCTATCAAAAAGTCGATCAATACTTTGTTCAACAAGACTTTAAAGACACCACGGTCTTTCTAACTGACACAACCCCTGATAGTTACGAAACCCGTCAAAGTGTTTTTGAAGGCGAAGGCGGTTTACATAACCCAACGGCTATCAGTAATAACCGCTTAGAAAACATGCCCGCTCATTACCAAACTCCTGCAGCGATAATGCAATTTAATCGTAAGCTTGCCGCTTATGATGACGCTAGCAATAACACCAAGCCAGCAGTGGCATTAAAGTTTGTTTTTGCACCGGTAAAAGATGCTCACGAAGCCAGTGAGTTAAAACAGCGCTATTTGAGTTCAACAGCACAATTTACTCAAGCTCAAAATAAATACAAAGCGTATCTCAGTAGAGAAAATGGCTGTTTAAGCCTTTTATCCTCAACCCCTAAGCTTGATAACTTCATCAATCATTGGCTACCTAGACAGGTTTTTTACCATGGCGATGTCAATCGATTAAGCACCGATCCACAAACCAGAAACTACCTTCAAGACGCTATGGGGATGATTTATATCAACCCTAACAAGGCCAAAGCCGCCTTCGAAGTCGCCCTCGCCCAGCAACATCGCAATGGTGAAATGCCTGATGGCATTTTATTGCACCCAGAATCTGAGCTTAAATACATCAATCAAATCCCCCACACGGATCATTGTGTCTGGCTAGTGATTTGTATTGAGGCATATTTAAATGAAACCGCCGACTTTGATTTCTTAAATCAAACCATTGGTTTTGCCAACAGTGAAGATAAGCTTTCGGTGATGGAGCACGTCAATTTAGCGCTGGAGTTCTTATACTCTCAACGTGATAACCGCGGCCTTAACTTTATCAACCAAGGCGATTGGTGCGATCCGATGAACATGGTGGGCTATAAAGGCTTGGGTGTTTCAAGCTGGTTGACGTTAGCAAGTGCTTACAGCATGACACTGTGGGCAAAAGTTTGCCAGCAAATGGCCTGTGACAATAAAGCATCAAAATTTAGCCAACTTGCAACGCAATTAAATGATGCCGTAATTGAACATTGCTGGGATGGTGAATGGTTTGCCCGCGGTATTACCGATGCAGGTCACTGTTTTGGTGTAAGCGATAATCATCAAGGCCGCATTTATCTTAACCCGCAAACTTTTGCCATGTTGTCTGGCGCAGTTAATGATCAGCGCTGGTCACTGATGCAGCCGCAAATCAAGCAGCAATTACAAACACCTTTTGGGATGATGATGCTAGCTCCCGCTTATACCCAAATGGATGAGCAAGTGGGCAGATTAACCCAAAAGTTTCCTGGCACCGCTGAAAATGGTTCAGTTTATAATCATGCTGGGGCATTTTATATATACGCCCTATTTGAACAAGGCGAAACAGAGCAAGCATTTGAACTATTACAAACCATGATAACTGCTGAAGATGTGCAAAATGAGCTCACCCGAGGTCAATTACCCGTGTTTATTCCCAACTATTACCGCGGGGCTTATTTTCAATATCCTGATGATGCGGGTAAATCGAGCCAGTTATTTAATACTGGAACCGTCGCTTGGATTTACCGAATTATCATCGAGCAACTTTGTGGCCTAAAAGGCTGCAGCGACGGCTTAAAAATTAAACCGCAACTACCAAAGCACTGGCCTAGCCTAAAGGTAAGCAGACGTTTTCGCGGCGCAACTGTGGATGTATCAATACAAAGGCGAGCAGACATCATATCCCAGCAGGTTTTAGTTAACGGTAAAAGCTTACAGACTAATGCTGCAGGTGAGCATATTTTAGCTATCAGCACTAATACAAGCTATAGCATCAGCGTGTTGCTGGCTGAATAACGCAAGTTGAAAAATCAGTATCCTAGCTACTGATTAAGATAACGCTTTCGACTAATGTCAAAGCGTGTGAATATGCCCAATAATAAATGATTCTATAAGATACTGACTTTAAGACTTAAACATTAGGAGTTTACTGGACAATGGACTGCACTGAAAAACCAACTAATAAAGCGAGCCATAAACATAAGGCCAACGCCTCACTTAAAGGCCTAATACTGCCCTGCCTGTTGGCATTAAATTGCACCGCAATTGCTTCAATGGCAAATGCTGATACGGCTCCAAGCACAAACAAAACATCTGCCGAATATGTGCATGCCCCTATTGAAGTTAACTACGCTAATAAAGCCATTACCCTTGATGGCATTGCTGATGAATCTGATTGGCAACAAGCTAAGTGGCAACCGATTGATCAAATGATCATCGGCGATGCTATAACTGCCGATGATTTTAGTGGCCAATATAAACTGCTTTGGCGCGAAAATAAGCTCTATCTACTGACTGAAGTGATTGATGATGTGCTATTTGATCAAAGCGCTGATCCCACAGTGCGGTATTGGGATGATGACACCGTAGAGGTGTTTATTGATGAAGATGGCTCAGGTGGCGAGCATCAATATAGCCATAATGCTTTTGCCTATCATGTGGCATTAGATAAACAAGTGGCTGATTTTACCACGCAAAAAAAGGCCGCCACCTTTAATGAGCATATCACCACAGCATGGTCGAGAGACCCAGTTAACCCTCAAAAAATCTATTGGGAAATGGCGATAACGGTATTCCCTGACAGTTACAATGACAGCTTAAGCGCTTTTGATAAGCAGCAGGTTGCAGCCGTTAGCTTACAAGCCAACAAACAAATGGGTTTTATGCTGGCCTATTGTGATAATGATGGCTCCAAACAAAGAGAGAACTTTATTGGTTCCCACCCGATAAAGCCGTTAAATGGCGACATGAATCGCGGCTATAAACACGCTGATGTTTTTGGCAGTATTATTCTAAAAGCGGCACAATAATCATCATAAAAAGCCGCCAATGACTAATATCATTGACGGCTTTGTTGTTTTTAGTAAACCTGTTCAATAGACGTTATTGCTTAATCCCTTCAATAACCAAATCTAGGCTAACATTGGCAGACGCTGGGCCTAAATCCATTTTAAAACCGAAGTCTTTCATGGCAAATTCTGTGGTACCAATAAAGCCAGCACGATAACCACCCCAAGGATCTTGGCCTTCACCAACAAATTCAGCGGCAATAGCCACAGGCTTAGTCACCCCATTTAAGGTCAAATTACCGTTAACCAATATCTTGCCATTGCCTTGGTCTTCAACACTAGTCGAGGTGTACTGCGCCTGAGGAAACGCGCCAGTATTTAAAAAGTCAGCACTGCGTAAATGTTTATCACGCTCGGCATGGTTTGAGTCAACACTCGTTGTATTGATGGTGACATTCAAATTAGTGTCAGCAATTTTTGCCGCATCGTAACTAAAATCACCACTGAAATCATTAAAACGACCAGCTACAAAGCTATAGCCTAAATGATTTACTTTAAATTGAATTGATGCGTGGGCACCTTGAGTATCTATCTTATAATCGGCCGCATTAGCGACTGATGGTAGTAACATTGCAGCGCCGATAACGCTAGATAATACTGTGGCTAAAAGTTGCTTTTTCATTGGTCATTCCCTTTATTATAAATTCAATATTATTGATATGTTCAAGTACTAATAAGTGTTGCTAGCTAATAATTAGCGTTCTCAGCTCGTCGAGTTACAGGCTCGATTCAAGTGCTGTAGGTGTTAAAACTATTTTGTGGCAGGTTTTATCATTCTTGATAAAGTGCCATCCTTATCAATCAATTGGTGTTTTATCGCGCCTGCTGCATGAATAATCACTAGGGCTATTAATGTATAGGCTGCATATTGATGAACTAAGCCAGCAATATCAGCTTGGTTGTTAATAAAGCTGCCCAGTGACGGCACTTCAAACCAATCAAATACCCAAATTCCGCGGCCATCAGCCGTTGAAATTAAAAAGCCTGTCGCCATAATGGCCAACATTAATAGATAAAGCATTCCATGAGCCCACTTAGCCGCCGTTTGCTCCCAAGCCTTGTGATTATTCTTTGCATGAGGTTTCGCAGAGCCTAAGCGCCACACTAATCGCACTAGCGTTGCCAGTAACAATAAAATGCCAACACTTTTGTGAATATCCGGCGCGGTTTTATACCAACTACTGTAATAAGTGAGATCAACCATCCAAAAACCTAAGCCGAATAAGCCAATAACGGTTAATGCACTTAACCAATGGAGACTAATACTCACTAAACCATAGCCATTTTTTGTATTTGCTAACATCAAGCTGTCCTTGTCAAAATCTATTTGAATGATTATATCGACACAAAACAAAAAGAATATCGCTAAAAATCGCCAAAATCATTCGATAAAATAGAACAATAAAACTAATTGAGTCCTGACTAAACCCAGCCAGTCTTACTCAAATAAGCATTCAATTTGAGATATCGATTAAACTCTCTAAAACCACTATCATTGGGCTTTAAACCAATTAAAGGTAAAAAATCGCTCAGTTTGGCCATTTACTAGCCGAACGATTAAAATCATTTAAAAAAGCACTTGCAGGATTAAAACCATCGCTATACTATGTGCGCACTCCAAACGACACAGGCTCTAACGATTAAGTTAGCACCCAGTTTGAAGTAGTAAACTAACGCTTAGTTAGTTGCCCGAATAGCTCAGTCGGTAGAGCAGAGGATTGAAAATCCTCGTGTCCCTGGTTCGATTCCGGGTTCGGGCACCATATTTAATTTAATAGTGTTATCACTGTTAAGAAAGATAAGCCGGCATAGCTCAGTTGGTAGAGCAACTGACTTGTAATCAGTAGGTCCCGAGTTCGACTCTTGGTGCCGGCACCATATACAGAGAAACCACTCAGTGAGTGGTTTTTTCTTGTAAGTTTCAAGCTAACGATAGTTAGTCGCCCGAATAGCTCAGTCGGTAGAGCAGAGGATTGAAAATCCTCGTGTCCCTGGTTCGATTCCGGGTTCGGGCACCATATTTAATTTAATGGTTTTTCACCGTTAAAAAGATAAGCCGGCATAGCTCAGTTGGTAGAGCAACTGACTTGTAATCAGTAGGTCCCGAGTTCGACTCTTGGTGCCGGCACCATAAAAACAAAAAAGCCACTCAATGAGTGGCTTTTTTGTGTCTGAAATTTGTGGTCTTTATTAGTAACTAATCAAGGCTACTTGTTATTCGCCCTACTTTGGTCATAGCTGCGTACTAGATTTGAAGAATTTATAGATTCCCGACACCATAAGATGAGTAGGTATAACACGTAATTGGACAGAAATCATTTAGAGCTGAAACTCTGAAAGCAACGACTTCCATTAGGTAAAGTATGGCGACCTGATATGTGGTAACGCCCAAAGCAACGGCCGCACGTTAG
>NZ_MCTY01000207.1:11767-30656 GCF_002873635.1 Shewanella sp. 10N.286.52.B9 | reverse complement strand
AAAATACACAATATTAATAATGACTTACAAGGCTTTGATGATGGATTATGTTTCAGTTAATAAGCATGCTTGGAATGAAAGAGCAAAAGTGCATTTTGATTCATCATTTTATGATGTGGCTGGTTTTTTGAAGGGAAAATCTTCATTAACCGAAATTGAAACAGCTGAACTTACTGATGTTAATGGAAAATCTTTATTACACCTGCAATGCCATTTTGGTCTTGATAGCTTATCTTGGGTTCGTAAAGGTGCAATTGTCACTGCAGTTGATTTATCGGATGTTGCCATTGCTAAAGCTAATGAGCTGGCATTGCAATGTGAGCTAGAAGCCGAGTTTATTTGCGCCGATGTGTATCAATTTGGCGATCAAAGTTTGCCCCAATTTACCGATAAGCAAGTCACTGATTTTGACATTGTATTTACCTCATACGGCACCATTTGTTGGCTGCCTTGTCTTGATCGTTGGGCAAACATCATTGCCAAGAGTTTAAAGCAGGGTGGCTGTTTTTATATGGCTGAGTTTCATCCACTACATGATGTTTTAGAAGGTTATAGTTATTTTCATAAAACTGAGGCTGATGTGGTCGTTGAGGGTAGTTATACCGAATCACACGGTAATTTCGAGTCTGCATCTTCACCGCAATCAACAGCTTCGACACCACAAACTATGCTGACTTGGCCGCATTCATTAAGTAATGTTATTAATGCGCTAATCAAAGCAGGGATCAGAATTGATAGTCTTAACGAGTATCCATTTAGCCCCTATAACTGCTTTGAAAATTTGATAGAGCAAGCGCCTAATCAGTTTCATTCTATTGTTAAAGGTAACTCAGTGCCTTTAGTGTTTACAGTGAAAGGAACCAAAGTCTAAATGGTTTTTACAAAGGGTAATAAACTTAAGGTCGTGACTGGCTGGAGGGCACTATTTGCCAAAGTGTCGATATTATTATGCGGGCTTATTTTATTAATATATTGGTCGTACTTATATCTCAGTCCCAGTTTGACCATCAGTAATCAATCAGCTCAAGGTGTTGAATCCGCGGTGGTAAAACTTCCCCATAGCCGCTTAGACTTTGGTGACATCGCCGCCATGCATACTAACACCCTGTATTATGATTTAGCGCAGTTAGATGGCGCATATCGTTATCACATAGAGCTTGATAGTGGCGAGATCATCGCAGGTGAGTGCGGTTATATTACTAATTTTGAAATTCATAAAAGAGTGGTAATTACGATTTCAGAGGCTGCGACAATGAGTTGCAGCGTTAATTAATAACCATTTCTAACAATCGCGTCTCAACAAGGTTATTAGGTTTGTTATAGATTTGTTTGTTTTTATATTCAAAAACATTATGACTGTAAACCTGATGGAGAAATTGCGTATTAAGTGCTTATGTTTAAATGAATTTATTTTTATATTGACGGCTTTTAATATAAATTCAGCTTCCGTCTCTACTATGCGCAGCTTGGTATTTTTTTGTACAAAATATCAACACTTTATTGTCAGTACACTATAATAGCTAAAGTTGAATTTATTCAGTTTATAGCCTATTAAAGAATCATGGTTATTCAAGGATATCCCTACATGATGTTAAGAGTTTTATCAGGTATTTTTTTAGGTTTTACTGCTTTTGCCACTCAAGCAAACGTGAATGCGTCCGTTAACGAGTCGGTTACAGAAGCTGCGGATGAAGCTATCGAAGTTCAGCCTAAATATGACCGAGTTTTTCCTATTTGGGCACAAGATGCCATTGATTTAGGCTATGAGTTACCTAAGCCGTATGGCATAGGGGTGACCTATATGAATATGGATCAGCCATTGGTGGTAGAAAATGTCAGTTTCTCGGGATTAGGTCTGCTTGATGAAATTGTCTCAATTAAAGGCAGTGAAGCGATTCAAGAGTCAGAAACAATTACCTTTCGTGCTGATATGTGGGTGCTGCCTTTTTTAAATTTATACGGCATTATTGGTAAAACCTCAGGTAGTAGTATTGCAAATGTCACGGTCAACTTAGATCTTCCTCCTCCATTTAAGCCGGTAGAAACCGCTCCTTTTGACTTTGCCTTAAATTTTGAAGGCTTAACCTATGGCGCCGGTGGCACCATTGTTGGCGGTATTGGTAACTGGTTTGCCTTGCTCGATGTTAATTATACCAATACAGATTTAGATATTTTAGAAGGTGAAATCAGTTCAATTGTTGTTTCACCAAGAGTTGGCTACCGTTTTGATATCCGTGGTCACGATACCCAAATTTGGATTGGCGGAATGTACCAAAATGTTGAGCAAACCTTCAGTGGTTTTTTACAGGATATTGGCGTGCCTATTCCTGGTGCTAAATTCGAAGTTAACCAACATTTAGCCGATAAATGGAATGGTTTAATTGGTGGCCAAATTGAGTTGGGTAAAGGGTTTGATTTACTGCTTGAGGGCGGTATTGGTACTCGTACTAGTTTTATGGCAGGTATTGGATATAGGTTTTAATATTGATGAGACTCATAATCCTTAGTTTTTTTGCGCTATTGCTTAGTGGCTGCAGCATTGTTGCCATGGTTGATGATCACCAACAAAACAATTTGCTCAAAAACGGTTTTGAGCGTCATCAAATGTCATTGACTGAGGGAGGCGAGTTACATTACTGGCAAGGGGGCGATAGCGCTAAACCCACTTTATTATTACTACACGGTTTTGGTGGTAATGGCATGACCAGCTGGTATGAAATGATGCTCGACTTGAGTGAGGATTATCAAGTGATAGTGCCGGATTTACTGTGGTTTGGTGAGTCCTATAGCGCTGCACCTGCCACTATCAGTAGTGAAACCCAAGCTATGCAACAGTTGATAAGCCAATTAGCGTTAAGCAGCGTTAACCTGGTGGGTATTTCTTTTGGTGGTTTTGTCACTTTTGATTTAATGATCCACGAGCCCAAAGTGGATAAGGTGGTGATGCTAGCAAGTCCTGGACTGATATTTTCAGATGAGGATATGCTAGCAATGACTAAGCGTTTTGGTGCCGATGTGCCTGAAGCGGTGTTTGTGCCTAAAAATGGCCCTGAAGTAAGACGTTTACTTGAAAAAACTTTCGTTGATTATCCATGGATGCCAGCGTTCATCGACCAGCAGGTTTATGAATATTACTTTGCCGACTCTCTGCCACAAAAAGAATCTCTTATTACCACCTTGCCGGCTTATCGGGATCAATTAAACCCCGACGAATTTGCCGACTCTTTACCGTCAACCATCTTAATCTGGGGGGAAAAGGATGTGGTGTTCCCATTAGATAACGGTCGTCGTTTTGCTGAGTTTTTAAATGCACCTATCATAGTTATACCTGACGGTGTTCACGGATTGAGTAATGACTTTCCTAAACAAATTAATAAAGAAATCAGGGCTTTTATTCAATGAAAATCATAAAAATTCCCGTAGCGATATCATTTTTAGGCTTAGTTATGACCTTAGGCGCTTGCTCTAGTAATGAGTGGCAAGTGCGCGCATTACCCACAGATATTGCGGTCAGTGCCGCTTTAGATGATATACCTGATAATGCCTTAGTCAGAGATATTACCCTTCCTGAAAATGCAGCACTTTCAATGCCCGCCAGTGTCAGACCTTGTTGTGCTTTTGGTTTTGACCAAAAAGTCGCTATGGGGTTATTACCGATCCCTTTTTATCGTCACGCTAACACAGTAGCGCTTGAGGATATTGGCGCACATGCATTTGATGCCGGTACATTTAGTTATGAAAAAGGCTCACCTGATAGCGGTAAGAGCATGGAAAACAATGGCATGCTTTATACCCGTAAAGGCGGCTTTATTGATTTAGCCCATGTGCGTGATACCGCTGATAATGCTATTGCTCTGTTTTATCTTATTCAGCCTAAACTGGGTCAGGCACAGTCAATTGAATTACCATTAGAAATTGGCCATAGAACCTTTGAACTTGCCGCTTTTGATGTGAGTTATTTATCGGCAGATGACCGTTGGGAGTTAGCGGCGGCCATGGCGGTACGCTTAGCCTTTACTATGGCTGAAGCCCATGAAATATCCCAGTGGCATGGTTATCGCAGTTTTGCCTTATGGACAGAAGCGGTATCGGCTTATTCGTTAGAAGATTTATATTCAAACATGCTGGGAGCCAAAATTGCGTTAGCAATCCTGACCAACAATTTAGCCATGACCAAGCAGCAATATGATTATCATATGACGGGTTGGTTAGCGGCCACATTGGCTTGGTTGGAGCCTTTATCTAAAGAGCAAACCAATGCGCTCTTTAGGGCAATCGATGGTGACTGGTGGGACTCAAACGAGCCACTACCAAATAAATTCGTATTACTTAAACGTCATTACCTACTCGGCGACAAACAATCACCTTATTTGGTCAGTAAAGAGCAAGCTCAGGCGAGTGATCAATGGGACAAGGTAGCAGCAGTTTACGACGCGCCTGCATCACCACAAAACTTATCATTAGCCGTTGAGCTTTTTGGGATTAACTTTGATGAAGTGGCTGTGCAGCACATTAGTGTAGATAAAAAGTTTGCAGGTTCATTTAGCCACGTACCAGAAGAATTATGGCTTGATGGCTTTACCCATTTGCAGTTTGTAGAGATTGCTAAATATGATGAACGTGAGGATTATAAGTTGTTAAAGCAGCATTTAGCTGAAAACCCTCATTTGACCCATCAACAAACGCCGCTAGATGACTTGCCAGACACTCGCGAACAAACAGAGCCTCAAAATGCTGCAGACACTGGTGCAGCTATTAATGACGCTGCCACAATTGAACCAGCAATAGGTGCGCTGTTAAATGAAAATAATTAGTCCGTTTGTTACTCGCCTACTGATTGTAAATTGTGCCAGCTTTTTTGCCATCAATGCCGCTATTGCTGCCCCATTAACGGAGGCGAATGCGGCTATTTCTGCCAACGCAGAAATAAATTCACAAGTAAATTCAACAATAAAGCCAGAAACGTCAGCGCCAATAACAACAAGCGAAGGAGAGGCGGTATTGGTTGGCGCTGATCAGCTTGAAACCATAACCGATGAAGCTGAAGATCAAGGCTGGTTTGAAAACCTACTGACTAACCTCGGTGCCGATGGTGAGTTTGATCCAGATAAGGGCATTGATTTTAGCTATTTACCTGGGCCATTTTATAACCCTGAAATGAGTTTAGGTGTTGGGATATCTGTGGTTGGGCTATATCAAGTCGACCCAGAGGATACTGTAAGTGATTTATCTTCTTTGGTTATTAATGGTTTAGCCTCAATCAATGGCGCGCTAGGGGTCGGGATTGAAAATAAAACCTTTTTTAATGGCGATAACCAACGTCTTTATTTAAATGCCAATGTGTATGACATACCGGATGTGTACTACGGCGTAGGTTATGAATTTAACCAGCAAGACTTAAATCGGGTTGAATTTAATAGTCAAACATTTCAAGTTAACCCTATGTTCCTGCAGCGCATATCCGCCCATAGTTTTGTGGGAGCAGGTTTTGATTTTACCTATGCAAAGGCCACGGATGTTGATGTGGTCTCAATTGATGTGGATGTTGACCCTTTACAAGAAGTTTCTCGTAATGTTGGGGTCAATTTATTAATTAACTATGATACCCGCGATCATGTGCTTAACCCGCAGCAGGGGAGCATTAGCCAGTTTGAGATTGGCGTGTATCGCGAAGACTTTGGCGGCAAGCACGACTTTGAAGTCTATAACGCTTTATACAGTGCCTATTATCCAATCCTTGATGATGACACCATAGCATGGCAAGTACGCGGACGCTTCACCCACGGCGATGTACCTTGGGATCAGCTATCTAAAATCGGTGGAGGTAATTCATTACGGGGCTACACCACGGGTCGCTATCGTGACAAACAAATGCTGCTGGCTCAGGTGGAGTATCGACAACATTTAACTGGCAGGCACGGCATGGTTTATTGGGTTGGTGCAGGCAGTATTGCAGACAAAGTGGGCGAACTGTCCTTTGATGAGTTACTGCCTAATATTGGTATCGGTTATCGTTTAGAGGTTAAGCCTAAAGTCAATTTACGCCTAGATTTAGCGTTTGGTGATGGTGACAGCGGCTTTTACTTTAACGTCAATGAAGCCTTCTAGCGGCCCTTAGCAGTGCTAACTCTGTTTGCACTGCTTTAATAACGCTTCAAAAAAGTCGCTGCCTTTTCTTTCTGCAAAAGCAATATTACGCTCTGGTATGGTTTCAGGTTCGTTATATTCGGCTAAGGCGGCTTCCATACTGGCTTCGCGAATAATATGGATGGTTGGATAAGGCGCACGATTGGTATAGTTTGCTGCGCTGTCTTGGGGCTCTCCCTCAAAACAATAGTCAGGGTGAAAACTTGCTAACTGATATACCCCTTCATAGTCATGCTCAAGTAACTTGTCATTGGCCAAGTCAACAATATCAAGATAGCTGTAAAACCCTTCAAAGCCACGAGGCAAGATAAACAGTGTGGTTTCTGCTTGTGGATTTTCATCCAAATACTGACATTCAGTTAAAAAATCCTTCATTACCTGCTTTACTTTGGTTTGTTCACAAGTGAAATAGCGAATGCTATTGCGTTCGATTTCACGGCGGGCAAAAGGACAAATATTGTATTTCATAATCACTTTAGAAACCCAGTTGGCAGTTTCTAATTCGACTTGGCTAATTTCAGACATATAAACCTATTGTTACTACTTGGGTTAACTATTGGGTAGGATCATCGGAATGATCGACAGCACTAATAACACTGCCATCGAAACATTGAAAATGCGTTGCTGTCGTTGATTTTTTAATAACTTTTTCAGCCCAACCCCAAAACTTAGCCACACAGAGCCACAGGGCAGTGCGATACATAAAAAGACCATGGCAATAGTGAGCACTTGAGGTGTTAACGGTTGCTCAATGTTCGTGAAAGTCGCAATGGTACCAATTGCAATTATCCAGCCTTTAGGATTGACCCATTGAAAGGCTGCAGCTTGTATAAAGCTAAAGGGTTTACTGGTTTGTTTACCTTCTAAATTACTGTTGTTGTTAGCAATTAGCCAAGAAAGGTAAAGTAAGTAAGTGATCCCAACGACTTTTATAATTTGGTGCATGATGGGGTAGGTTTGAAATAAGCTACTTAACCCCAGACCAATGGCCAGTATCATGGTCGGAAAGCCCAAAGAAATACCAATCAAGTGGGGAATACTACGTTTAACACCAAAGTTCACTCCTGAGGTCATCAACATAATATTGTTTGGCCCAGGGGTTATACCGGCTGAAAAGGCGAATAATGCAATAGTAAAAATTAATTCCATATAAGGTTTTGTTTTGGGGGTTAGGATAAAAGATTTTTGAACTGCATATTAGCCTTAATTTAAACAGTAACCTAGTGAAAATTAATCCCTGAATGATGCGAATGACAATACCAGCATTTTTTGTGAGTTACATTGGTTTGCTAAATGATGGGTTTGAGTGGCGCTGGTGTTACGCCTGTGTTTTGTTTTATAAGTGCTTGGATGGTGAATACTGGCTATTAAGTTTGTGATCTCGTTGAATTTCAGTCAGGTTAGGTTATGGTTTATATGGTAGATTTATATTAATAAGAGGTTTTGTAACCTTCTAAACTACCAATCTGGTTGAAATAGATAGTTGAGGCGTAAATGATAAAGAAACAACATTTTTTATGGGTGAGTTTATTATTGATTTTCTTAACTGGCTGCACCAGTAAAGAGGCCACAGAAGTCCATGTGCCAACAAGTGTTACTATGGTTACCACTGGTGATTTAGGCGCAATATCGCCTTATGGCAAAACCTTTGCTTGGCATCCAACGATGTTTAGTGTTCATACTGCTAATAAGCTTGATGATGAAGAGCTTATTAAACATATGCGCCAATCTATTACTAAAATTATGCAGCAAAAAGGCTATTCATTGGTGAGTGAAGCGCAGTCGCCAAGTATGGTCATAGGTTTTGGCATGGCGTTAGAGTCTGAAATGAGCGATAAAGAAATTATGGACAAGGCTGGCTTAGTCGCTGGACTATCAACAGCAGGGATAGATGACGAGTTTGAAAAGGGTTCTGTACTTGTAGCGATATTTATTCCTAATAGTCAACAACCTATTTGGCGTGTACTTGCTCAAGGTTTCACTGAAACAGATAAACCGGTTCAAAATCGAGAACAACGCTTTGATAAATTAACCACCATGATGCTAAGAGCTATCCCACATAATGACAGCTACTGAATTATTTAATAATTAACAAGGCTTTAATTAAGCAATTGCGTCCAAAAACTAAAAACCGCCGACAGTGATGTCGGCGGCTTTTTTGTTAAAGCAAGCTGTTAGTATTGATCTAAACAATCACATTTATATGAAGAATTAACGCAAGGTGACTGGCTATTGCGCGATTTCTACTTCGTAAGATGAAAACTTTCTGATGTTAATCACCCCAGTGTCAAAGATTAAGTACTGGCCTTTGATACCTTGTAAAACCCCGGTGACCTCAGGTGTTTTATCAAAGTTATGCGACTTAACTTTTTTAGGAAATTCAGTGATAGGGAAATGAATGCTTTGTATCGAATTATCGAGCCTTTCGATAACAAAATCAGGGTTTTCTTGCTGCAGTTCAACGAGTCTCTGCTCTACTTCAGGCATTAATTGCTGAGCCATTTCTACTAAATCAACATCATCAGCATTGCCCTTTAACATGGCTTGCCAATTAGTTTTATCATTGATGAGTTTAGCAAACTCAACTTCCACTAAACCTGACAATTGGCGAGTTGAGACCTTGAAAATAGGTAGCCCTTGGGTGGCACCTTGGTCAATCCAACGCGTGGGGATTTGGGTGTAACGGGTAATGCCGACTTTGATGCCTGAAGTATTTGATAGGTAAACAAAGTGAGGCACAAAACAATGAGTTTGCGCCCATTCTGGCTCACGGCAAGTACCTTGATCAAAATGGCAGGTTTCAGGTTTCATGATGCATAAATCACAGCTTGCCAGCTTTTGCATGCACACATAGCAGTGGCCCTGAGAGTAGCTCTTCTTGGTTTTTTTACCGCAATTACAACAGAAAATATTGCCTGTATGGCTAAGGGTTAGGGTTTTACCAATTAATGGGTTTAGCGCAACGCTATTATCGCCAACCGGCAGTTCGTACTGCACTTCATCTTGTTCATTAAGGTGAGTGCGCATTTTTGATAAGGTGCCTAACATCGGTATTCTCTTATATTGTGGTGTTATTGTTGATTATGTCATGCAGTCTACCAGATGAATGCCCGTTAGATTAACCGCTTTTTTAGATTGGCTTTAGGGAGAAATACTCCTTAAATACGCTCAAGTAGGGGATAAAAAGTCATGGACTTGGCCATGACTGATTATTTTGCATCTCAAGCTTTCAATACTTCTGAATATGCTGTTCAAGTGCCTTGAAAAATATTGACTATTAAGCGCTTTTACTGAGCTTATCTAATACCACATCATCACCTAACTCATACAAAGAGTCAGTAAGTTGCTCTTCTTGGCATGGATCTGATAACCCCAAGCCCATTGTAGCCCTGAACAAGGCGATGCCTGTGTGGCCAGCAGTTTCTTGTTTGCTACTAAATTGCTCGATGTTGATCCCAAGGGCATTGATCTTATTTGAGATTTCCAGCACTAATCCTTCACGGTCATAAGCGACTAAATTGAAGCTGAGACGTTTTATTGGTACAGGGGTTTGGCTGGTTTTATTAAAGCTGCAGGTTAGGCCGTCAATGCACTCTAAAGCATCTAATAATGCGTCCCATTTAAGGGCTGATACTTCTAACTGTAATATTGCCGCAAAAATGCCATCAATATGACGCATTTCTGAGTCCAGCCAGTTACCGTTATGACGACTTATTACATTGGCGATTTGTTCAACTAATCCTTTTCTATCAGGTGCTTGAAGGGTTATCAGGTAATGAAGCATAAAATAAACTCCCAAAATTTTAACAAATAAATCTGCTGTAACACTACTGTCATAAAGACGTCATATAATTCAGCTCAATAAAATATGGCATTTATAGTCTGCCATAAACACAAGCTAAATAGCTGTTTTAAAACTGGCAATTTGCTTAAAGAAAAAACAGTTCGCTTAAGTAAAAAGCACCGTTTAGTTAGTAACACAGCGAATCAAACAATCATAGCGAAATATCGTTAACGATTAATTATAGAGGTTCTTAATGGAAAGTCAGGTAAGTCAGCCTGGTTCTGCGGCGAAGAGTTTGTTAGTAAACAGACAAACCAGTCGTAGAGCGTTTATGGATAAGGCAGCTGAAGTGGGTGTCACTGTGGGTGGCACCATGGTATTTGTCGCTTTGTTGCTGATTTTCTTTTATTTATTGTATGTGATTAAACCTATATTTGATGGCGCCGATGTTGAGCCTATTTCAACCATCAGCTATCAACAAACTGAGGTCGCGACCTTAATGGTCGGCAGTGATGAGCAAAATGAAATTGCTTATCGGGTATTAGTCGATGGCCAAGTTGATTTTTATTCAGTTGCAGGGCGTCAGTTAATCACCAGCTTCAAACCTAAGCTTCCTAAGGGCGCAACGGTTGTTAGTAGCGCTAAAGCTAAACCTAACGAGCAACGTTTTGCCTTAGGCTTAAGCACTGGTGAAGCATTAATCGTCGGGGTGGATTTTGGAGTAACTTACCCAGATAACAAGCGCACCATTACCCCAAGATTACGTTATCCACTGGGTGAAACACCGATTATGGTGGATGAAGGCCAAGCCCTTAACAATCTGGTTTTTGATTATATCGATAATCGTGTTGGTTTTGCTTATCAAGATGACAATGGCTCGTGGAAGCTAAGTCGCCTTGAAGGCGAAGAAAACATGATGACTGAAGAAATCGAATGGTATTCAGATTTAACCTATATCAAAGATGCACCCAATAATGCCTTAACGGCCTTAATGACACCGGATCATCGTCAATTGATCCTGCCAACATCGAATAAACTGTTTATTTATGATATTCGCAATAGTGACGAACCTAGCTTGTTGCAAGTTATCGATGTGAAAAATGGTAAGTCAGTGGTGTCGAAAGTGATGCTGCTAGCAGGTGCTAGTTCAATTTTAGTCAGTTATGATAATGGCTTAATTGACCAGTATTTCCAAGTCAGTGGTCGCAGTGGTCGTTTGTATCAAAAAATAAGACACTTTGACAATGACGCTAAAGTCGGAGCCATGACGACAGAGTTTTACCGTAAAAGTTTTGCGGTAGTCAGCCCTGAAGGTGAGCTATCACTGCTTTATACCACCAGTCAGCGCAACTTATTCACTGAAACATTTGATATCGCCAACCCGGGCGCGATGGCATTTAGCCCTCGTTCAAACGCCTTAGTGGTTGAAGCTAATAATAAGCTCAACATTTTCGCGGTTGATAATGCTCACCCTGAAGTGTCTTGGAGTGCTTTGTGGGAAAAGGTCTGGTACGAAGGTTACCCAGAGCCACAATATGTATGGCAGTCAACCTCGGGCTCAGATGATTTTGAAGCAAAATTAAGCTTAATGCCGTTAGCTTTTGGCACCATGAAAGCGGCATTTTATGCAATGTTATTTGCCGTGCCACTGGCCATTGCAGGGGCGATTTATACCGCCTACTTTATGTCGCCAAAAGTGCGCGGCGTGGTTAAGCCGACCATTGAAATCATGGAAGCACTGCCGACAGTAATTTTAGGCTTCTTAGCTGGCCTTTGGTTAGCGCCATTGATTGAAGATCACTTACCGGGCATTTTAGTGTTACTCACATTACTGCCCACCAGTATTTTAGTCAGTGCATTTACCTGGAGTAAATTGCCAGCGAAATGGAAGCAACGCCTACCTGAAACCTATCAAGAGATCATGTTAATTCCAGTGATTTTGTTTGTGGGTTGGTTCTCATTTGAGATTAGCCCTGTAATCGAAATCGCCTTCTTTGATGGTAATACCCGTCAGTTCATTACCAATGATTTAGGCATTACATTCGATCAACGCAACGCCTTTGTTGTGGGTATTGCGATGGGTTTTGCGGTTATTCCAACAATTTTCTCCATTGCTGAAGATGCGATTTTCTCAGTGCCACGTCATTTATCAAATGGTTCACTGGCACTGGGCGCGACTAACTGGCAGACCTTAACCCGCGTGGTGCTGCTTACGGCAAGCCCAGGTATTTTCTCTGCCATCATGATGGGTTTAGGCCGCGCAGTGGGGGAGACCATGATTGTATTAATGGCAACAGGTAACACCGCAATCCTTGAGTGGAGTGTGTTTGAAGGGATGCGTACTCTAGCGGCAAATATCGCCGTCGAGATGCCAGAGTCTGCCATTGGTAGTTCCCATTACCGTGTGCTATTCCTTGCGGCATTTGTGTTGTTTGTATTCACCTTTGTCTTTAACACCATTGCTGAAGTGGTACGCCAACGTCTACGTGAACGTTATAGCTCACTTTAAGGAATGAAGATGAACAGAGTTTTTAATATTTCGCCAATCGCCTTGAGAGGTTTGTGCAATGGGTAAGTGGTTTAAATCAGGTTCTCCATGGATTTGGATGACTGGCGGTGCGGTGAGCATTTGTTTGATTGCAGTACTGGGTTTGTTGTTATTGATTGCGTGGCGCGGCTTAAGTTACTTCTGGCCTGCCGATATTTATCAGTGGCAGCTAGAAGACAATAATGGCGTTAAAACAACCCTAATTGGTGAAATCTACGACCGTGAAGAAGTGCCCACTGAACGTTTAATTGCAGCGGGTCATCAGTTTGATGAACATCCTGGCGAGTTTGTGACTCGTTACTTAGTTAAAACCGGTAACCGTGAATTCGTTGGCTTAGATTTTCGCTGGATCCTCGGCACCGATATCGTCAGCCGTGAAAAGCCAGCTGATGTGGCCATGCTCGAAAGGGCTAAAAATGGTAACTTTTACGGTTATCCAATTGCGGTCATTGAAGACGGTAAGCGCTTAAATATTACCGGCGAGGCCATTGAAACTTCGTTAGTAGCACATATCAAGCGTGCAGTTGATATTGCTGATGAGGCGCTGGCACTGCAAAAGTCTGAAATTGGTTCAGTGAACTATGCCTTAGAGCGTTTGCGCCTAAAAGAGCGTAAATATGAACTGGATGGCAAACTCACTCCAGCGATTAAAGCTGAGATGGACGCCCAAGCAGAGCAGTTAAACCAAGACTACTTAGTCATGGAAAAAGACTTATTTGCCCTGCGCGACAAAGCGGCGCGAGATTCAGTGGTTGTGCGTGATATGCGCGGTGAAGAGGTCACCTTAAAACTTGATAGCGTGCTTGATGTTAGCTATGTCAATCACATGAACATCGTCGATAAACTCGGTCATTGGTTTGTGGGCATGGGGCGTTTTATTAGCCAAGACCCACGTGAAGCTAACACCGAAGGCGGCGTGTTCCCTGCTATTTTTGGTACGGTATTTATGGTGATGCTCATGGCGGTTATCGTGACCCCATTTGGCGTAATCGCGGCAATTTATTTACATGAGTACGCCAAAAAAGGGCCAATTACTAAGATGATCCGTATTGCGGTGATTAACTTAGCCGGTGTGCCATCAATCGTTTATGGTGTATTTGGTTTGGGCTTCTTTGTGTATATGCTTGGTGGTTCGTTAGATCAGCTGTTTTACCCTGAAGCATTGCCTGCGCCAACGTTTGGTTCACCAGGGGTGATTTGGTCAGCCTTAACCTTGGCTATCTTAACTTTACCTGTGGTGATTGTATCTACGGAAGAGGGTTTAAGCCGTATTCCAAGTGCCGTGCGTCAAGGCAGCTTAGCCTTAGGGGCAACCAAATTTGAAACCTTATGGCGCATTGTTATTCCAATGGCAAGCCCTGCGATTATGACCGGACTTATTCTTGCGGTCGCCCGAGCAGCAGGTGAGGTAGCACCACTGATGTTAGTGGGCGTGGTAAAACTGGCGCCGACATTACCGATTGATATGAACTTCCCGTTTGTGCATTTAGAACGTAAGTTTATGCATCTTGGGTTCCATATTTATGACGTTGGCTTTCAAAGCCCTAACGTTGAAGCGGCGAGACCATTGGTTTACGCGACTTCATTCTTATTAGTATCTGTGATTGTGACACTTAACTTAACAGCAATTAGTGTACGTAATCACTTACGTGAAAAATTCCGTTCGCTAGAACATTAATTAGCGATATCCTGAGGAAAATACAAAAATGATTTCAATTGATCAACGCGCAACTAAATCTAACATTATTGATTTAGCAAACTTACCCGCACAGGATACTGCCCTAGAAATTCGTAACCTTGATTTACGTTATGGTGATAAGCAGGCGTTATATAACGTTGGAATGAAAATTCCTAAAAAACAAGTCACCGCCTTTATTGGCCCAAGTGGTTGTGGTAAATCAACCTTACTGCGTTGTATTAACCGCATGAATGACTTGGTTGAAACCTGTAAAATCAGTGGTGAAATCTTACTGAACGGGCAAAATATTTATGACAAAAATGTTGATGTCGCTCAGTTGCGTCGAAATGTCGGTATGGTTTTCCAGCGCCCAAACCCATTTCCTAAATCAATTTATGAGAATGTGGTTTATGGCTTACGCCTACAAGGGGTGAGTAATCGCCGCGAACTAGACGAAGCTGCTGAAATGTCATTACGTGGCGCTGCGATTTGGGATGAAGTGAAAGATCGCTTACACGATAATGCTTTTGGCCTATCGGGTGGTCAGCAACAACGTTTGGTTATTGCTCGCGCTATTGCTATTGAGCCTGAAGTGTTATTGCTTGATGAGCCCACATCAGCACTGGATCCTATTTCAACCTTAACCATCGAAGAGCTGATCACTGAGCTTAAATCGAAATACACAGTAGTGATAGTGACCCATAACATGCAACAAGCGGCGCGGGTTTCTGATCAAACCGCCTTTATGTACATGGGCGAGTTGATTGAATATGCGGATACCAATACCATTTTCACCACGCCGCAAAAGCGTAAAACCGAAGATTACATCACAGGTCGTTACGGTTAATAATAACGAAGTGAGTAAGCTGGCGCTTATGGCAAGTCATTGGTGAGAAAGTCAGAGATAATTAAGGTAATAAAGTAATGGAAAACAAAAGTTTAAATAAGCATATTTCTGGACAGTTTAATGCTGAATTAGAAGATATTCGTAACCGTGTTTTGGCCATGGGCGGTTTAGTTGAGCGCCAACTTGAACAAGCCCTTGATGCTCTTGGTAGCTTAGATGCCGAGCTTGCCCAAAAAGTGATTAATGGCGATCACCGCGTAAATGGCATGGAAGTGTCAATTGATGAAGAATGCACCCGCATTATTGCTAAGCGCCAACCAGCGGCAAGTGACTTACGTTTAATTATCACCATAACTAAAACTATTACTGATTTAGAGCGTATTGGTGATGCTTGTGTACGTATCGCAAAAGCAGCATTAGATAAACGTTTAAACAATCAACAGCCATTATTGGTGAGTATTGAAAACATGGGTCGCCATGCAACCCGTACCTTGCATTCGACACTGGACGCGCTTGCACGTATGGATGCTGATAATGCCTTAGAGTTACACAAAGAAGATGCCAAACTAGACAAAGAATATGAAGGGATTATTCGTCAGTTAATGACCTATATGATGGAAGATCCTCGCTCAATTCCTGGTGTGTTAGATGTACTTTGGGCTGCGCGGGCGGTTGAGCGTGTGGGGGACCGCTGTAAAAACATTTGTGAGTACATTATCTATTTCGTTAAAGGTAAAGATGTTCGCCATACTTCCTATGAAGAGATGGAAAAAGATCTAAATATGTAAGCTATGTTTGCCTGCAAGCAAAAAATAACAGTCTCATTATGGTTAATGGGACTTTTTTATTGCTGTCACTTTTATGCTGGTAGTGCTAATGCTGTGAGCCAACTCACAAAAGTTAATTAGCCTTTGCTCAACAAGGGGGCTAAATAGGCTGGAGCATTAGCAAACTGTGTTAAAATTTCTGTAATTCCTCGTTCGTTTTGTAGGCTCAATGAAAAACACCCTTTCTCGTGGTTTAACTAACTTACTGCCAATGGCACTGAGTCTGTGGTTATTCTGGTCATTATTTATTTCTTTAGATGGTTTAGGCCATTTACTGCTGGATATTGTTAATTTAGAAAACAGCTTTGTCGGCGCCGGGTTTATTTTGGTGGCAGTGTTAGTGTTTATTTCAGGGCTGTTATTTTCATTTAGCCCATTTGCTTGGTTATACGCTTGGCTTGAGCGTCAATTAATGAAGTTCCCGCTGTTTAAATCTGTCTATGGCAGTATTCGTGATATTGCGAACTTAATGAAACGAGACGGTAAGCCAAAGAATCAAAAAACCGTATTGATCAAGCAAGCCAATGGCGGTTATGTGGTTGGCTTTATCATGAATCAACAGGCGCCTAAACCGCTTACTGAAGCCCTACCTGAAGGTGATTGGGTGCCAGTATTGTTTCAGCTTAGCTACCAAATGGCTGGGGTGACGAGTTTAGTCAAGCGTGAAGATTTAATTGAAGTCGATTGGTCATTTGAAGATGCCATGCGCTTTAACTTAACTGCGGGGATCTCGATTGCTAATGCCAATACTAATACAAACGCTAATGCCAATAGTGATATAAACGCTAATGCCAATAGTGATATAAACGCAAATGCTAGCGGCAATGCAACTAGCGATGAAGCGTCAGCTAATGAAACTTTGGCGTCAGATAATAGCACTTCAGCAACTAAGAAATAGTGCTTTTTAATCCCAATGCGCGCGAGTACAAATTTACCCCTCAATGATTACGTTAAACGCAATCCAATAGAACCAGCCTATACTTATGCAATTGTCAGCGCAATTGTTACCTATGTAGCTGTGTTCATTATCCTATTTACAGGTCTCAATCATGTTTAAGAAAGCGAGTGTTAACCCTCCGGTTTTCTTCCCTTCAGTATTGCTTATTTTTGTCATGGTATTTATTTGTGCCGTTTGGCCAAATGAAGCTAGCCAATTTTTTAAAGCCATTCAAAGTTGGTTAGAAGTTAAAGCGGGCTGGTTGTATATTGTTGGGGTGGCTATTTTTCTCATCTTTATTATTTTTGTCATGATGAGCCGTTTTGGTGACATCAAACTAGGCCCAGATCATTCCGTGCCTGACTACAGCTTTAAAAGCTGGGTATCTATGCTGTTTTCTGCAGGGATGGGTATTGGATTAATGTTCTTTGGCGTGGCAGAGCCAGTGATGCATTATTTAGCCCCACCTGATGCAACGCCTGAGTCACTGGAGGCTGCAAAAGATGCCATGAAGATTACTTTTTACCATTATGGCATCCATATTTGGTCAATCTATGCCGTAGTGGCTTTAAGCTTAGCGTATTTCTCATATCGTCATAAACTGCCTTTACTGCCACGTTCTGCCTTATATCCACTCATTGGCGAGCGTATCTATGGCCCTATAGGGCACGCGGTTGATACGTTTGCGGTGATCGGCACCATGTTTGGCGTAGCAACCTCATTGGGCTTTGGGGTGCTACAGGTCAATTCAGGCTTAAGTTATTTAATTGATGGTTTGCCAAATAACATCACTGTGCAAATTATTATCATTATGGCGATTACCGCGATAGCAACGGTTTCTGTTTTTGCAGGCTTAGATAGAGGCGTTAAACGTTTAAGTGAGCTTAACCTTGCGTTAGCACTGCTATTGCTTGTGGCAGTTTTAGTTCTTGGACCAACAGTGCTGTTACTGCAAGCATTTGTTCAAAATACCGGTGGTTATTTAAGTGATATTGTGGGTAAAACCTTTAACTTATACGCCTACGAGCAAAAAGATGATTGGCTTGGTGGCTGGACATTATTGTATTGGGGCTGGTGGATCTCATGGTCGCCATTTGTAGGTACTTTTATTGCTCGTGTCAGTCGTGGGCGCACTATTCGAGAATTCTTAGTCGGGGTGTTATTTTTCCCAACTGGCATCACTTTCCTATGGATGACAGTATTTGGTAATAGCGCCATTGATATGATTAGAAACCATGGGGCGAGTTATCTATCGGATGCGGTTTCTAATGATGTATCGGTGGCCTTGTTTCGATTTTTTGAGCATCTACCATTTTCATCAGTATTGTCCATCATTGCCATATTCTTAGTGGTAACATTTTTTGTTACTTCATCAGATTCCGGCTCGTTAGTGATTGATAACTTGACCTCAGGCGGTAATGAACAAGCGCCAGTAGGCCAGCGAGTTTTTTGGGCGATACTGCAAGGTGTTGTCGCGAGCGTATTATTACTCGCTGGTGGCTTACAAGCGTTACAAACAGCAGCGATTGCCAGTGCAATGCCAATCATGATTGTGATGCTATTGATGTGCCTTGGCTTGTATAAAGCCTTACAAGATGATCGCTTGAAATTAGAAAGTGTGCAGCAACACAATACCAGTGTGCAATTTGCTAAAGCCAACATGAGCTGGGAAGATCGTATTGATGTACTGGTCTCTCACCCCAGTCAAGAAGATGCGCAGCGATTTTTAGATAACATCGCCAAACCGGGACTTGAACAAGTCAGACAAATATTTTTAGCTAAAAATATGCCTGCTGTCATCACCCAAGATGATGAAAGGGTACGTTTATTGATCGGTAACAACGAAACCCTGCAGTTTGCTTATGGGCTGCGTATTCGAGCATTTACCATGAATGGTGCCGATGTCGAAGGCTTTGCTAGTGAGCAAGACTATTATCGGGTGGAAGTGTTCTTAGAGCACGGCGGTCAGCATTACGATGTGATGGGTTATACTCAAGAGCAAATTATTGCAGATATCGTTAATCAATATGAACGCTATTTACACTACCAGCATTTGTCTAATTCAGAGTTAGTGACTTACTAGCGGCTGCTTGTTTTAAGCGGTGCTTGTTTTAAGTGGTG
>NZ_MCTY01000207.1:0-10926 GCF_002873635.1 Shewanella sp. 10N.286.52.B9 | reverse complement strand
AGTGGTGCTTGTTTTAAGTGATGCTTGTTTTAAGTGGTGCTTGTTTTAAGTGATGTTAGTATTACTCGAGCAGTGCAATTGTGATAGAAAACATTGCCCCAACCGATAACAGCGCTTATCCTTGGGGTAATTTTGTAATGAAAGTAAATTGGAAAGTCGATGTCAGCTACTCAAAGTAAATTAGATAAAGTATTAGCAGAAGCCAGAGATTACAAAGCCACTCGTGAAAAAGGCTACCGTGAACAAGCCTTAAAACTCTATCCTTGGATATGTGGCCGTTGTACACGTGAGTTTACTCATAAGAATTTATCTGAGCTGACGGTACACCATGTTGATCATAACCATGATAACAACCCGTCAGATGGCTCGAACTGGGAATTGTTATGCTTGTATTGCCACGATAATGAACATTCTCGATTTGAAGAGTTGATCCGTTATGGCAATACCACTGAAACCAAGCAAGAAGCCGCTACCTATAATCCATTTGCAGATTTAAAAGCAATGATGAAAAAGTAGCTTTGTTTACTGATACTCAGATGAAAAGCCCATATTTATGGGCTTTTTTGTGCTTGGCTGAAAGCTTTATTGCTCAGCTTTACAATTCAAGGCTGTTCAATTTCCGCTTGGGCTTTTAACCACTTCTCACGGCTGATGATCTGGCTATTATTACCGCCTTTCATTCGTTCTTTTCGTTGTGGCAGTTGTTGCCATACCGCTTGTTTTTTCTCTTCACTGGCTTGTCCCCAGCCAACAATTTCATTGATGTGGCGAAAACAGCCCATGCAGTAATCTGCTTCATTTAAGCCGCATTTGGCGACGCAAGGTGAGTGCATTGTTAATCCTTTACCGTTCTAAAGTCTTGGCATTTATTGATTAAACCATATAGACAAATTAAATAAATAAAACTAGGCTGCGACTAGCTATAGTTTATTGAATTAATTAAGTTATTTGCAAGTTTAATTGGTTGTAACTATGGCTTTGTTGTCAGTGTTTCGTTGGTTTTTTGCTATAATAAATAGCCAACTTGCTGCTTTATTGTGTCGCTATTGCGTGGAGAGTACCATGAAATCATGGTTTAATTTAGCTGTAAAAAATCTTGCTAGCCTGAGTAGTCGTTGCTGGTTTGCTCAGTTTCACCCCCTTATTATCACCTGTAAAAAACTGCTTAGCCTTATGAGTATCGGCTTGTTATCTTTAAGTTTAACGGCTTGTTCACTGCTAGAAGTTAAGCTTGAAAGTGGCGTTGAACCCTTACCTAAAGAGCAGATAAACATGCGTATGTTTAGCCGTGAATTTAGTTATAGCTTTTATGCTGAAATTGAAGCCACCGCAGACCGCATTGCAGCTAATAGCGATGATGACAACGTTAGAGCTAACACCTTAATGTGGAAAATTTACGCTGAGCAAAGCCTGCAGCGGGCTATATTCCAAGCCTCTCCAGTAGCGGCAATGCTCGATACTTGGGTGTTGACCGAGCAAATGAAGCAGTTTTATGAAACTGGTGCTGGCAGTGAGTTATTCGGTGAACAACAGCAGCTCGCGATAGATAGCAGTGAAAAATTAGCGGATCAATTCGTCTCGACAGTAAAAGGCTTTATTAGCAACCAAAAGTTCAAAAATAATCAAGCGTTTGTGAGCCAATATGTGGCTGAAAATCCGCTTGAGGATATTACCTTTACCCGCACTACTGCCTTTAATGCTTGGTTGGCTTTTAGCAATATTTCAGAGTTTGAAGCCATTACCACTTTTGGTTCAATGCCTGAGGTGATGAGTGATATGTCTGATCGTATGGCGATGACCACTGAGCAGATGCCAAAAATTCTTGGCTGGAAAGCCGAGTTATATGCACTTCATGCTGATGTTAGCGCCGCTGATATAGAATTAGCCCTTAAAAATATCAGTGAAACCACCAAAAAATTTCAGCAGTTAATGCAGCAAACCCCTGAAATGATGACCATGCTTGCCGGTGATATGCGAGTGGAGCTGGCGCCATTATTAGATCAACTGAGTGATGTCACAGAT
Source organism: Shewanella sp. 10N.286.52.B9 (assembly GCF_002873635.1). Taxonomy (NCBI): domain Bacteria; kingdom Pseudomonadati; phylum Pseudomonadota; class Gammaproteobacteria; order Alteromonadales; family Shewanellaceae; genus Shewanella; species Shewanella sp. 10N.286.52.B9. Next base: position 8,904 of record NZ_MCTY01000207.1, on the reverse strand, counting down.
GATAAACTGCAGCAGTTATCAAAAGAGCGTGAATCACTAGCCTTAATTATTGTTCACGAGCGAGAAGCGTTAGCGCAAATGATTGCTGATGAACGCAGCGCTGCTATTCAAGATTTAGATGCACTAACCCAAAAAACCGTTGAATTAGTGTTTGCCCAAGTGATTGAGTTAATTAAAAGTGTGATTGTGTATTTCATTTTATTCTTAATTGCGATATTTTTTGCGCCTCTAGCTATGGGGGTTTGGTTAGGTAAACGCATGGCGGTTCGAAAGTCTGAACCCAAATCTAACCCTAAATCAGCTATCAAAGTCGCAGGTAGTGAGTAGTGAGAGTGCTTAATGATGGTGTAAACCATCAATCACACCAATAAACCATAGGATGCCAATGAGCACACAGATTGCCATGAACTGCGCGACAGACGCTAACAATTGTAGCGACAATAGCGCCAAGCTAGGCCAGCTTAGCGAGTGCTTACTAAAGCTAAATAGTTTGTGGCAAGTGAAAGCCTTTGATTGTCAGCAATTACCTTGGTCTGAGCAGTTTCCTTGCTTAGCCGCAAAGGTTTGGGCCATTGCTGATACTGACATAGAGGCACTAGATGTAGCTCAAGGGGCATTGGTATCGGCGTTACTGCCGTCATTGATGCAAGATATGCAGCAGTTGGGGATGAAAATTGATGGCTTAGCCGCGATGTTAAGCACATCGACAAATGGTGATGTATCGTTAACGAGACCAGAACCCAAATCGTTTGAAGCACACGCTGTAGAAATAGGCCTGTCTGACACTGAGCTTAGCCATTTCGGCGCCCATATCAAAGGCCGAAAGTGGCAGCAAATTACTGCTTTTTCAGCGCATATTCCTAAAGGAAACCCGATTGTTGAATGGTGTGCAGGTAAAGGCCATTTGGGACGTTATATTGCTAAAACCCATCAAGTTAAGGTTAGCAGTTTAGAGTGGCAACAAAGCTTGTGTGAGCAAGGCCAGCAGTTTGCAGACAAGTGGCAATTGTCGCAGCAGTTTCATTGTGTTGATGTGTTTAACTTAGCCAATAGTACATTAGGGGCCAACCCGCTAAGTTCAGAGCAACATGCCATTGCGTTACATGCCTGTGGTGATTTACATGTTAGGCTGCTGGAGTTAGCCGCTCAAGCAAACACCAAACAAATCTCGTTTTCACCTTGTTGTTATCATCTTATTCAAGCTAATTACTATCAGCCGCTATCCCATGCTGCAAAAAACAGTGGCCTTAAGCTATCGCGACATGATTTACAGTTGCCGCTGCAGCAAAGTGTGATTGCCAATGACAAGCAGCAAGCATTACGACATCAAGAAATTGCTTGGCGCTTAGGCTTTGATAGCTTGCAGCGAGATATTAGCGGTAATGATCGCTATCTGCCGATCCCCAGTGTTAAACGAAGCCAGTTATCGGCATCATTTAGTGATTTTTGTTATTGGGCTGGGGCGCAAAAACAAGTCAATATCGGCGCTGTAACCGACTTTGATGCCTATCTTGCTCAAGGGGTAGCTAGGCAAAGGCTAACTCAGCGTATCGATCTAGTCGCGCACCTGTTTAGGCACGCTTTAGAGCAGTGGTTATTACTGGATAGAATGTGCTTTTTACAACAGCAGGGTTATCAAGTTACCATGGTTGAATTTTGTGCAAACGAAATCACACCAAGGAATTGGTTAATTCAAGCTGAAAAATTAACCTAATTAAATAATTCTGTTCGAATAGTTTTCTAAGGTACTGTTTAATAGTTTTTATTTTAAATCCTCTTGATTAACCCCTTTAGTGATACAGTTAATACCCCAGCGATAAACTGCGGCTTTGGTAGATTTATATATTACTAATTGTGGTTTTGTATTGAATATTGAAGCTTTTCTTGTTCAAATGGCGGGTTAGTAGCAAATACCAATAAATTCGGTTGCCTAAGGCGGCCTTAAAGTGAGCGATTGATACGGTTTCATGAAATATTCCCGCGTTTTTATTAATAGTATGGCCTATGAGTTAGCACCCCAAGTGGTGTCTAGTCTAGACCTAGAATCTCGTCTTGCGCCGCTTTATCAAAAGTTTCGTATTCCAATGGGGCAATTAGCCGCTTTAACCGGTATTAAGGAACGTCGCTGGTGGCCAAAAGGTTATCGTTTATCTGACGGCGCTATCAGTGCTGCCCGTAAAGCGGTTGCTGAAACAGGTATCAATGTCAGTGATTTAGGGGCAGTTGTTTACACAGGCGTGTGCCGTGACCAACATGAGCCCGCAACCGCGTGCCGCGTGGCTGCAGAGCTTGGTGTGTCTAAAGATACCGCGATTTACGATATCAGTAACGCTTGTTTAGGTGTGCTTTCTGGCATTTTAGATATCGCTAACCGTATTGAGCTTGGACAAATTAAAGCCGGTATGGTGGTATCTTGTGAATCGGCGCGCGATATTGTTGAAGTCACTATCGACAATATGCTCAATGAGCCGACAATGCAGAATTTTGCCCAATCGCTAGCGACCTTAACCGGTGGCTCTGGTGCGATTGCGGTTATCTTAACTGACGGTAGCTTACCGCTTAAAAATACTCGTAATCATCAGCTATTAGGTGCCAGCCACTTATCGGCGCCTGAGCATCACGAGTTATGTCAGTGGGGCCTACAAGAAACCAGTCAAAAGTTATATCGTGAGTTTATGCGTACCGATGCCGTCACCTTACTTAAAGAAGGGGTTGATCTGGCTAAGCATACTTGGGAACACTTCTTAACTCAGCGTGAGTGGTTAGTGGATCAAGTTGATAAAGTGATTTGTCATCAAGTGGGCGCATCAAACCGCAAACAAGTGTTAAATGCTCTCAATATTCCTCATGAAAAAGAATTTCCAACTTATGAAACCTTGGGCAATATGGGCACGGTTTCGCTGCCAGTAACAGCGGCGATGGCCCACGACCAAGGCTTTTTAAAATTAGGCGATCAAGTGAGCTTTCTAGGCATAGGCAGCGGGTTGAACTGTATGATGCTAGGCATCAAGTGGTAATCATTTCGCTGGTTATAGAATAAGTATTATAAAATTGTAGGAAGCATCATGTTAGAAAATCTGTTGCCTTTTGATAGCCATTATTTAGACCGCAGTGGTAACAAACTGCATTATGTTAATGAAGGCCAGGGTGAGCCAGTGGTTATGGTTCATGGAAATCCAAGCTGGAGTTATTACTACCGTAACTTAGTCAGTGCATTAAGCACCAATTATCAGTGTATTGTGCCTGATCATATTGGTTGTGGTTTATCGGATAAACCTGATGACCCACAATACGATTACACATTAGAAAATCGTATTGATGATTTAGAAGCGCTGTTAGATCATTTAGATGTCAAAGAAAACATCACCTTAGTGGTTCATGACTGGGGCGGAATGATTGGTATGGGCTATGCTGCCCGTTATCCTGAGCGCATTAAGCGCTTAGTATTTTTAAACACAGCAGCATTTCACTTACCTGAATCTAAGCCTTTTCCTTGGGCATTATGGGTTTGCCGCGAAACTATTTTAGGGACGTTTTTGGTCAGAGGCTTTAATGCCTTTTCATCCATTGCATCCTATGTGGGTGTTAAACGTCAGCCAATGGCCAAAGCAGTGCGCGAAGCCTACGTTGCGCCATTTAATAGCTGGAAAAACCGTATTTCAACCTTACGTTTTGTGCAGGATATTCCGTTAAAGCCTGAAGATCGTAACTATGAGTTAGTTTCAAATATTGCTGATAGTTTATCTAAATTCTCTGAAGTGCCAACACTGATTTGTTGGGGACTACAGGATTTTGTATTTGATAAGCACTTTTTAGCAAAGTGGCGTCAATATATGCCCCATGCGCAAGTAAGAGAGTTTGATGACTGTGGTCATTATATTCTTGAAGATGCTAGCGAAGATGTCATCGGGCTTATTCAGAACTTTATGGCTAACAACCAGCAAAGCTAAACAGCGACCTTGGGCGTGATGAAATACTCATTATTCACGCCCAAGTTATAAACCAATGACATCAGGCTTATGACATTAAAAACGGCTAACATCTGTCGGCATTTACAAGATGCGGCAAATAACTTTCCTTCTCAATTAGCTGTCGCGGTGCAAACAGCGACATCTGCCAATCAAGCCTCTCACGCTTTAACTTATCAAGACGTCGATTTTGGCTCCCTAAACCAACAATCTGATGATATTGCCTATCGTTTAAATGCCTTTGGCCTTCAAGCTGGCATGAAAGCTGTGTTGATGGTGACCCCAAGCATTGATTTTTTCGTGCTAACGTTTGCGTTATTTAAAGCGGGCGTAATTCCTATTCTGGTCGATCCCGGTATGGGGGTTAAAAACTTAAAACAATGTTTTGAAGAGTCACAACCCGAAGTGTTTATTGGTATCCCTAAAGCCCATATTGCCAGAAGAATATTAGGTTGGGGTAAATCTTCGGTTAAGCTTTGCTTAAATGTGGGCGGCAGTAGTATTCAGCGTTGGTTATCAGGCGCAGTGAGTATTGACGCCTTGCCACAGGTTAGTGGATCATTTGCCAAAGCTTACCCCATGGTCACACTGTGTGATGATCAAATGGCGGCAATTTTATTTACCAGTGGCAGTACAGGCACCCCAAAAGGTGTGGTGTATTCCCATGGCATGTTTGAAGCGCAAATTAGCGCCCTTAAACATGATTACGGCATTAAGCCCGGTGAGCGCGACTTAGCGACTTTTCCATTATTTTCATTATTTGGCCCTGCACTGGGTATGGCATCTATTGTGCCAGCGATGGACGCCAGTAAACCCATAACCGCTAATCCTGAGTATTTATTCGCAGCGATTGAGAAATATCAATGTACTAATATGTTTGTTAATCCGGCATTGCTGGAGCGCTTAGGCGCCGCTGCTGAAACTAAAACCGCAGCCCAAAACCAAGCATTTACATTACCAAGCGTGCAAAGAGTTATTTCAGCAGGGGCGCCAGCAACCATCTCATCAATAAAGCGTTTTAGCAAAATGTTAGCAACAGGAGTTGAGGTGCTCAACTCTTATGGGGCGACAGAGTCTTTGCCGATTAGCATGATGCCAAGCAGCGAGCTGTTTGATACCACCGCCGCAACTGATGCTGGTAAAGGTATTTGTGTGGGTAAAGCCATTGATGGTGTTGAGATTAGCATTATCGATATTACTGAGTCAGTTATCAGCCATTGGGATGAAGCCGATATTTTACCTGTAGGAAAGATTGGTGAAATCGTCGTAAAAGGGCCGATGGTAAGTCGTGAGTATTATCATCGCGATAGTGCAACTAAGCTGGCCAAAATTACTGATGCTGACGGTATTCGACACCGCATGGGTGATGTCGGTTACTTGGATGAATTAGGGCAATTATGGATGTGTGGCCGCAAGGCCCATCGAGTTGATCAAACTCTAAAAGGTAGCCTTAGTAAACGTTATTTTTCAATTCCCTGTGAGCGGGTATTTAACACCCATAAACAAGTAAAACGTTCAGCACTGGTGAATATTGTCATTAATGGCAATATTGAACCACTGTTATGTGTCGAACTTGATAAAGCCATGACTTGCTCAAACAGTAAAGCGCTATACCAAGAGTTAGTTGATATCGCTGAAAAACATACACATACAATGGGTATTTCACGTTTTTTAATTCATCCAGATTTTCCTGTGGATGTCAGACACAACGCGAAAATATTCAGAGAAAAATTAGCTGTTTGGGCTCAAAAACAGTGGAAAGAATAGTGCAAATCGTTGCTGAAATGTTTGCCAACAATCAATTTTTATTAGCGTTCTCAATTAGGTAAATACATGCTTGAACTCGAAATGTTATTAAAGCCAGAACAGGCAGCCTTAGCTGCGCTTAAAAGTCGGGTTAACAAAGTATTTGTCACCGGGGCAGGTGGTTTTTTAGGTAAAGCGATTTGTACTCGTCTGCGAGCAGCAGGCATTGAAGTTAATGGTTTTGCTCGTGGTGAATATCCTGCATTAACGGCGATGGGCGTTAACATGTATCAAGGTGATATTAGCGATTCAGATGCGCTAGCAGCGGCGATGCAAGATTGTGATTTAGTGTTTCATGTGGCGTCAAAAGCGGGTGTTTGGGGCGATAGAGATAGCTATTTTGCCCCTAACGTTAATGGAACCGCTAATATCCTGCGTGCGTGTAAAGCATTAAAGATCAATCATGTGGTTTACACCAGTACTCCAAGTGTCACCTTTGCGGGTGAAGATGAAGCCGGTATTGATGAATCTTCCCCTTATGCCGCTAGCTTTTTAAACTTTTATGGTCACTCTAAAGCCATTGCCGAAAAAATGGTGCTAGAAGCCAATGGGCCGCAGTTGAAAACCACCGCATTAAGACCGCATTTAATTTGGGGACCTGAAGATCCACACTTGGTGCCAAGAGTGATAGCGCGGGCGAAAATCGGCAAGCTAAAGTTGGTGGGTAAACAAGATAAACTGGTTGATACCATTTATGTTGATAATGCCGCTTATGCGCATATTCTTGCGGCAGTAGACTTAACGCAACAAGCTAAGAGTGCAGGTAAGGCATATTTTTTAAGTAACGATGAACCTATCACTATGGCGGCCATGCTCAATAACATTTTAGCCTGTGTTGATATTGCTCCAGTGACGAAACGAGTTCCTGCTGGTGTGGCGTATAGCGCGGGTGTGGTATTAGAAACCATCTATAAAATACTTGGTAAACAGCAAGAGCCGATTATGACAAGGTTTGTCGCAAGACAATTATCCACCTGTCATTATTTTGATATTAGCGCCGCTAAAAACGATTTAGGTTATGAAGCGCTGATCAGTATTGACGAAGGTATGTTGCGCTTAAAAGCATCACTAAATTAAGCCGATAATTTAAATCGCTAATTTAAGTTGAAATTTAAATTATCAGCAAGGGATTACCAGTATACATGTTGTTGCTGGTGATCTTGTTTCATCACATCAGTTGTATATTATCTGTCATTATTATTAAAGCGCTGTGCAAATCACTAATCACTATAACCACTAGAATCCTCGTTGACTCATTGTTTATAACCGCAGTCACAATCTAAAACTTTAAATATGTAAAAACAACATCTTGCGCGCCATTCTTGGTTGTGATGTAACATTGTGTTTACAATGTGTTCAATATGAATAATCGCTAAACTATTGGTTAAAATTTTCAGCGCGCTATCTTAAATTCCTGTCCACACACATAGTAAAATAATTTAAATTCATATGTGGGCCTGGGAGAGCGAGATGCCAGATCAATGGAAACCAGCCACAGTAGCGATTCATGGTGGTCATATAAAGGAAGCGTTTGGCGCATTAGTCACGCCACTTTATCAAAGTGCCACCTTCGTGTTTGACAATGCCCAGCAGGGCGGAGCCAGGTTTGCCGGTGACGAACAAGGCTACATTTATACGCGTCTTGGTAACCCTACTACCGCAGAGTTAGAACGTAAAATGGCCTTACTTGAAGGGGCAGAATCTGCCGCTGCATGTGCCTCAGGCATGGCTGCTGTTTCAGCGGCGTTAATGACTCATCTGGAGGCTGGCGATCATTTAATTTCATCAAATGCGGTGTATGGTTGCACTTTTGCTTTGTTGAGTAGCCAACTAAAACGGTATGGCGTGGATACAACATTTGTAGACTTTTCAGATCCCTTAGCAATTGAAGCGGCAATTCAGCCTAATACTAAATTGGTATTTTGTGAGAGCCCTGTCAATCCGCATTTACAAGTATTTGATTTAACCGCAATAGCAGCTATTGCAAAGCGCAATAATTTGATAAGTATTGTTGATAACACCTTTATGACGCCTTTATTGCAACAGCCGCTGACTTTGGGTATTGATATGGTGATCCACAGTGCAACCAAATACTTAAATGGTCATGGGGATGTCATTGCAGGCATTGTTTGTGGAAGTGAAGCGCATATTCATCAATTAAAATACCAAATTCTTAAAGACTTTGGCGGTGTTATTTCGCCCCATGATGCATGGCTAATTTTAAGAGGATTAAAAACCTTAGATGTCAGGTTAAGCCGTCATTGTGACAATGCTGAAAAGTTGGCTGTTTACCTTAATCAAAATACAAAAGTAAGCAGTGTTTTTTATCCCGGGCTTGAAAATCATCAAGGCTTTAAATATGTCGGCAAACAAATGCGTCGAGCGGGTGGGGTAATCGCTTTTGAATTAATAGGGTCCGAACAAGATGCGATTAACTTTGTAAATAAATTAAAACTGTTCACGATAGCCGTGAGTTTGGGCGATGCGGAGTCACTTATTCAGCATCCTGCATCAATGACTCATTCACCCTACACCCCCGAAGCGAGAGCAGAAGCGGGGATAACCGATAATTTATTACGGATTTCAGTTGGGTTAGAAAACGTAGAAGATTTGATTATCGATATTGAACAAGCACTTTAGGTAATAAAACTTTTGAAAGCGATTTAAATACGGCTTTAGCAAGTAAAATTATTAGAAGTTTTTTGAAATTTAATGAGGATATTTGGAAGTTTAAGAAGGATATTTTGAAATTGAAGAAGAGTATTACTATTTGAAAGTGATTTATATTGGTTGCGGGAGCTGGATTTGAACCAACGACCTTTGCAGATTTATTAGGGTTGAGCCCGAACTGAGGATCTAAAAATCGACGCAATACACTTGAGCTTGAAAAGTGATGAAGAATATTTTGAAATTAAGAAGGGTATTTTTAAATTTAAGAAGAGTATTACTATTTGAAAGTGATTTAAATTGGTTGCGGGAGCTGGATTTGAACCAACGACCTTTGCAGATTTATAAGAGTTGAGCCCGAACTAAGGATCTAAAAATCGGTGCAATACACTTGAGCTTGAAAAGTGATGAAGAATATTTTGAAATTAAGAAGGGTATTTTTAAATTTAAGAAGAGTATTAAT
>NZ_MCTY01000206.1:0-672 GCF_002873635.1 Shewanella sp. 10N.286.52.B9 | reverse complement strand
ACAGCAAAATTTGTCCATATTTAACAGTTTGTTATGTTTTGAACATCCTATTGCTAATGCCTATTTAATATTCGCCGCTATACTTCTGGTTAGCTTTAAATGCCTCAACTTCCAAAGGTGCATTCTCATAACCGTACTTTGCAAGATCAGAGAAGTGTTGAGTAATTACTGCTTCCAAACTAGACCTTTCAATTTGTAACACATGCACCAACTCGTGAGCCAGTTTGGGTTTATCTAATTCGTAACCTGTTCTGGTATAAATGGAATAACCAAACACTTGAGCATTGTTAACTATTCCCTCACCGACAAAGCCAAGTGCTTCTCCAAGAACTCTTAATGCAAAGTTTTCATAAGGGAAAGGAACTGCATCAACATAGACAATTCTTACTTTTTCTGGATTCTGAATTCCAATTTCTGTTGCCAATAACAACTGCTGCTCTTCTAGCGGAGTTCCGATCTCTAAGCCTTTTGCATCGGTTTCATGAGCCCAGGAGATATACTGAGGCAATAGTATATTGGAAATTATTTTTTCATATGAGAGTACTAAAACTACCATTACAACGACTACTGCTAGCAATAGCAATTTAAGTTGCTTCATAACTTTGACTTCCTTTTCTAAAACTTGCGATAACTACATTTGCTAAGAAAAAACATAACGCTTTAGATAATGAG
>NZ_MCTY01000205.1:0-29690 GCF_002873635.1 Shewanella sp. 10N.286.52.B9 | reverse complement strand
GGGCTTTTTTATATCTAAAATCAGTTCAATAGCATAAAACACTGAATAAATATAAAAACATGTTATGAAACATTTTATTTACATCTATCGCTTTAGCTAGTTGGCGAACTCTGGTAATTTAACGAGTATAAGACTCTAAAAGTCATAAAAAATAGAGTTACTTTGACGAAATATTTTGTATGGATACAGCCACCAATGAAACGAATCTTAAGAATCCTATCGCCTTTATTTATCCTGATCATTTTCGCAGGCTTAGCTTTTGTACTGCTCAATACCAAAGAAGCACCTGAACAAAAAGAAGAACAAGTTAAAATTGCTATTGTCGATGTCATTGAGGTCGAGCTACAAACAGTCTCGTTAAACCTACCTTCGTATGGTGTTGTCAGCCCTAAATACAAAACCCAGTTAGTCACCGAAGTACAAGGCCGTTTAGTTAGCCTAGATCCAAGTTTTGTCGCCGGCGGTATAGTCAAACAAGGTCAAGCTTTAGCACAAATTGAACCTTCAGATTATGAAGCTGATTTTATCCAAGCAGAAGCTAGCCTTGCCCAAGCCTATGCAGCGCTTAATGAAGAAGTCGCCCGTGGTGAAGTCGCTAAAATTGAATTTAAAGATTTTGATGATGGCCTACCGCCAGAGTTAGGCCTGCGTATACCGCAACTGAAAAAAGAACAAGCCAATGTCAAATACGCTAAAGCCGCACTTGCCCGTGCTCAGCGAAATTTAGAGCGCACAGTGATAAGAGCCCCATTTGATGGCCTCATTAAAGCGCGTAACGTCGATTTAGGCCAATATGTCTCTTTAGGGACAAATTTAGGTGAGCTATACGATATCAGCATTGCTGAAGTTCGCTTACCGTTAAGCAACAATGATTTAGCTTACTTAGAGTCGGTGGATAACCCTGATACCTCAGTCACTTTAAGCGCTTCTTTGGCGGGTAATTCATTTACTTGGCAAGGTAATATTGTCCGCAGTGAAAACGTCATTGATGAGCAAAACCGTATGGTTTACTTAGTCGCAGAAGTTAAAGATCCTTACCTAAGACAACAGCGCGGCGAAAATGAACTCCCACTTAAATATGGCAGCTTTGTGACTGCCGTTATCACCGGTCGCACTGTCGATGGCATAGTGAAGCTACCCCGCTATGTGGTAAGAGACAATCAAGTTGCCATTGTTAAAGACGACAATACCATTGAAATACGCCCAGTTAATATCGTGCGCACCGATATTGAACATGTCTATATTAAGGGTAGCCTGAAAAGTGGTGAGCGCGTATCGATCACCGATATCAATAATATGACCTCAGGCCAGAAAGTGAAATTGTTAGGTGAAGAAGCTGACGCGCCAGATGAGGAACTAGAAGCGCCAGCAGAAAACAGTGATGAAATAACCATAGCAGGTGATCTGTAATGGATAACACTAATTCAAACTCAGCCTCCAATAACGATATCGATTACAACAAAGGCATTATTGCTTGGTTTGCTCGCAATAGTGTTGCCGCTAACTTACTTATGGCAGCCCTGCTCATTGGTGGTTTATTCAGCGCCAAATTAATTAATAAGGAAGTTTTCCCTAGCTTTGAACTTAATTTGCTGACGATCTCAGTAGCCTACCCTGGCGCTGCACCTCAAGAGATTGAGGAAGGGATTAATATTAAAATCGAAGAGGCCATTCAAGATATTAATGGTATTACCAAGGTCACCTCAGTTGCCAGTGATAGCGTAGGAACAGTCACCATTGAGGTTGAAGACGGTTATGATGTTCAGCAAGTTTTAGATGAGGCTAAGCTGCGTATCGATGCGATTTCAACCTTTCCTGACAACATAGAAAAGCCGAATATTTTCCAAATAAAACCTGAAAACAATGTCATCTGGGTCTCTGTCTATGGCGACTTAAGTCTCCATGAGATGAAAGAAATGGCTAAAAGCATCCGTGATGATATTACCGATTTACCTGCTGTCACACGTGCCCAAGTTAATGGCGTGCTAGATTATGAAATAGGCATTGAGTTATCAGAAGATAAGCTGCGTGAATATGAAATAACCTTCACTCAAGTCGCACAAGCGGTACAAAACTCTTCGATAGATTTACCCGGTGGCTCAATTAGAGCCCAAGATGGTGATATCTTGCTGCGCACTAAAGGCCAGGCCTATACTGGAGCCGACTTTGCCAACATTGTGGTTTCCACCCGCCCAGATGGCAGCCGTATCATGCTACCCGATGTTGCCACCATTAAAGATGGTTTCGAAGAGCGCATTGAATACACCCGCTTTAATGGTAAACCTGCCGCGATTATTGAAATCACCAGCATTGACGATCAAAACGCGCTGACGATTTCAGAGCAAGTTAAAAGCTATATCGCCGATAAGAAAACCACCCTACCCGCCAATGTCGAGCTAGATACCTGGGGAGATTTAACCCATTACCTTGAAGGCCGCTTAAACATGATGTTATCAAACATGTTTTATGGTGCATTATTGGTGTTTATGATCTTAGCCTTGTTTCTCGACTTGAAACTGGCATTTTGGGTTATGGTCGGCTTACCCGTGTGTTTTCTTGGCACTTTATTATTGATGCCATTAGAGCCCTTTAACATGTCAATCAACATGTTAACCCTATTCGCCTTTATTCTGGTGTTGGGGATCGTGGTGGATGACGCCATTGTCATCGGCGAAAGTGCCTACACAGAAGTAGAAAACAACGGTCACTCCTTAGAGAATGTCATTAAAGGGGTGCAAAAGGTCGCCATGCCCGCAACCTTCGGCGTACTCACCACAATTGCCGCCTTTATACCGATGATCATGGTGTCAGGACCTATGGGGATAATTTGGAAGTCCATCGGTATGGTGGTGATCCTAGCGTTAGCGTTTTCACTTATCGAATCAAAATTGATTTTACCGGCGCATTTAGCTCATATGAAAGTGAAGAAAAAGCGCCCGCCAACTAACATATTCTCAAAATTTAAACTGTGGATTAATGAGAAGCTGCAATACTTTATTCACAACAATTATCGCAACTTTTTAGGTACTTGTATTAAAAATCGCTACAACGTTGTGGCGGTGTTTGTCGGGGTACTGATTTTATCTATCGCACTGGTTGCCAGTGGCAAAGTTCGTTGGGTATTTTTCCCTGATATTCCGTCGGACTTTATTCAAGTCAACCTTGAGATGGAAGAAGGCAGCTCCGAGCTCAATACCTTATATGTGGTACAGCAAGTTGAAGAAGCGCTGTACGCCATGAATGAAAAGTTTGTCGAAGAGACTGGCTCTGACGTGTTAAAGCACAGCTTTATCGCGATAAATTCCAGTAGCTCTGGGTTTATCTTTGCTGAGCTGTCAAAAGGTGAAGATCGTGAAATTGACGGTGTCACAATAGCTGAAGAGTGGCGTAAACAGCTACCTGAATTATTATCAGTGAAAAAGCTTAATATTTCTGCCAGTACCAATGATGCCGGCGGCGATATTTCGTTTAGATTAACCTCAAGTAACTTAGAGCAACTAGCCCAAGCCTCAAAAGAGTTAAAAGCCAAACTTGCCACCTATGAAGGTGTGTTCGATATCTCGGATAACTTTTCATCTGGTAGCCAAGAGATCAGACTCAACATTCGCCCAGAAGCCGAAGCACTAGGGTTAACCCTGTCAGATCTAGCCCGTCAGGTGCGTTATGGCTTTTATGGTTATGAAGCCCAGCGAATTCTTCGTAACAAAGAAGAGATCAAAGTGATGGTGCGCTACCCATTAGAGCAGCGCCGCACCATTGGTCACCTTGAAAACATGTTAATTCGCACCCCACAAGGTGTTGCTGTGCCTTTTTCAACGGTGGCAGATATTGAGCTAGGTGAATCCTTTGCATCAATTACTCGTGTTGATGGTCGCCGAGCGATTACCATTAGCGCTAATGTGAACAAAAACACCGTTGAGCCATCAAAAGTGGTTGGTGAAATCCAAGAAGAATTTATACCGCAATTGACTGAGCGCTACAAAGAGCTCAACGCCGCATTAGATGGTGGCAGTCAAGATGAACAAGATGCCATGCTGGGCCTTTTGCAAGGGTTCTTTTTTGCCATGTTTACCATATATGCTTTGATGGCGATTCCATTAAAGTCATATAGCCAGCCATTAATCATTATGTCGGTGATCCCATTTGGCATGATTGGCGCTTTGGTGGGTCACTTCATTCTTGGGATATCCATGAGTGTATTAAGCCTTTGTGGCATTGTTGCCTTGGCTGGGGTTGTGGTCAATGACTCACTGATTTTGGTGGACTTTGTTAACCGCGCCCGCCGCAAAGGCTTCTCGTTAATGGAGTCAGCCATCGACTCGGGCTGTTATCGCTTCAGAGCAATAATCTTAACCTCAATGACGACCTTTGTTGGCTTAGTACCTATTTTGTTAGAAAAAAGCCTGCAAGCTAAAATCGTCATTCCGATGGCAACATCATTAGCCTTTGGTATTTTGTTTTCCACTGTAGTAACGCTGATTTTAGTGCCTGTACTGTACATCATTTTAGATGATGTGAAGCAGTTAACGCGGCGGATATTTAACTGGTGGTGGCAGCCGAAAAAAGAAGACGATGAAGCTTATTATTAGCGCCTAGTCCAAGTACATTAACAAGGGAGCTTAGCTCCCTTTTTTATGCCTAAAGCTCATGAAATTGGCGCTTTAGCCAATAATGCGAACTCACAAACAGATATCAATATTGGCTTAGGTTAATATCATTTAATCACACTGCAATAATGATATTCAGATGAAGCCTGAAACCACAATGTCAAAAACGAATACCACAGCAACGGCGACAAATGATACCGCAGCCAACACCTTAGTCTATGATATTCGCGGCAGTCGCTACCTTAATATTACTGGTCGCTGCACCTTAAGATGCCAGTTTTGCCCCAAACATAATGGCTCAAAACAAGTTCATCAATATGAATTATCTCTTGATAGGCAAGTGAAGCCTGACGATATTATTCCTTTATTAGGCAATGCTGCTGACTTTGATGAGTATGTTTTTTGCGGTTATGGCGAGCCAACCTTAAACCTTGAGACCTTATTAGTGGTCGCTACGCAGCTTAAAAAATCAGGTGCGAAAGTGCGTTTAAATACCGATGGCTTAGCTAACCTTTTCCATCGGCGCAATATATTACCTGAGTTAGCATCTTGTATTGATAGCTTGTCAATATCGCTCAATGCCGATACTGAAGCCCTGTATATTCAGCATTGTCAGCCCAAATTGAAACACGCATTTGCTGCTGTACTCAGCTTTATCGAAATGGCGCCCACTTTTATAAGTGATGTACAGGTGTCGGCAATCAATGGCCTTGAAGGGGTTGATATTGCCCGTTGTAAAATATTAGTTGAGCAACGAGGCGCAACCTTTAAATGTCGTCAACTGGATATTGTTGGCTAACTAAACCAAGAGGCTTCTGGATTAAGCTTTATTATTGGCTCCACTTGCCCCTATGGTAACTTTTACCTTTGAACAAAAAATTACTGAAAAACTCAGTCTCTAAGGTCAACCTTATGGGGCATTCGTGCTAACATTCACTTACCGGGACTGTTAAAAATAAGTAAGTGAATGTTTAAGAGATATACTAATAAAAACGTCTCAAAGTCTGTTTTAATCTCCACCCAAGATATTCAATGGGCGCGACAACATGTATTAGCGCTGTCTAGTCAACTATTGGTTATGCTGTTAAGTATTGTCATTTTGACTGTGCTACTGCTTAAGTTAGGCGAAAGGCGCCTACAAGAAGATTGGGCAGATAAGCGTTATAGTGAAATACAAACAGTAGGCACCCTCGCATCGGATAAAATTAACTTCCTTCAATTTCGCACCCAAGCTTTCGCGAAAGCAGAGCTTGTGAAACAATATTTAGCCAATCCATCTGAGGCGCAACGTCATAAGCTAGAAGAAAACTGGGACATATTGCTTAACAATATTCCTGAGTTATTAGGTTTAACCCTGTTTGATCCCCAAGGTAATCCACGCATAAGCTCAACAGATGCTTTTAGTAACGTCACTATCCCTGAATTTATTCTAGAAGCTTCCAATACAATGGGAGGCAATGACACCTACTACTCCAATATTCAATTTGTGCCAATAAATGGCAAGTTAACCCCTTATGTTTACCAGTTGGCATGGATTGAAAATAACGACCAAAGTATTCGCGGTTACTTAGTGACCTACAACTCGGTTTCTGAAATACTCGAATCCATCAAACCGGCATTTTTTAACCATAACTCGCCATTACTGCTTATTGGCTCTAAAGGCGTGCTCTATGCGGGCGGTAATCAGCAGTTTCCCATGAAAAGACTACCTAATACATTGGGCAGCAGTATTATTCAGTCATACCCAGAATTATGGCAACACATGGCCAACACCCATTTTGGTCAATTTCATACTGACAGTGGCACTTTTGTGTTTTTAAAGGTTGAAGTAGCACCTCAAGATGCAGAGGTAAGAGAATACTATCTACTGTCTTATATTCGCCATGAGGATATCGCTGCAAAGTTTGATCACTGGCGCTATATGTTAATTTGCTTCTCTTTGATCATTACCGCGTTAGCCTCCAGTTTATTGGTGTTAAAGCATCGCTTCTATTTAGAAAGCACCGCCAATAGCAATAGTATTAATTTAGCCAGCGTATTATTTAACAGTAATCAAAATTGCTTAATAGTGAATACTAGCGGTCGCATCATCAAAGCCAATTTACAAGCAGCTAATACCCTATCAACCAGTATTGAATCACTGTTTGAGCGCAGTTTACAGCGCGTATTGTCATTAGAAGATGAGCAATATAAACAGCTCACTGAAGCCATGCGTGACAATGTCACTTGGAAGCAGGTGGTCAATTTAAATAATGACAACTGCACTATTTCACTATGTTGTCAGCCCAGCTATAAAAATAAACACAGTGAGCAATACTGGCTGGTGACCTTTGAAAACATCACCGAACTTACCCAAGCAAAGCATCAAGCATACCGTTACCAGTTATTATCTGAGAGCGCTGTAGCCACGGCATTAACGGATTCCAGCGGTCAATTACTCAAATATAACCTTAAATTTAAAAACTTAATGGCCCTCGCTGCTGACAGCAATGTCAATATCTTAAGCCTGTTAGGTAAAGACATCACCAAACAATGGGCCGATATCAATAGCCGCATCAGCTTGCAAGGGAAATGGAAGGGCCAAGTAATCGCCAGCAGTGAAACCCCTTTTGCCACTAGCTTAAAAGCCAATATTCGCTCGGAGCATTCTGTCGACGGTGAACACGAGTATTTTATCTGTACTTTTGAAAATCTATTGCCGCAAACAGCGCTAAAACAATTACCTAATCAACAAACGCCACTGAGTTCAATGGTATTGCAGCTTTCAGAATTAGAACTACATTTTAATACCCTAACAGAGTCTAGCCGTGAACAAACCTGCTTATTGATCATGGACATTAACCCTGAGGGGCTCATAAGTCACATCAGTGATATAGACCATTTAGAGCAACGCCAAAAAGACATTGAAATGCAGTTACTCATCGATTTACCCACAGGCTTTCAAATCGCCCATTGGCGTCTAGGCTCTTTGGTGATATTGCTGCCACTAAGTGATTCCGTTCAAGCACACAAATACGCCATGAGCATTATGGATAGATTGGAGCAAAATGAATTAAATGAAGGGATTAATATCGGTATTTCTGGGTATCTAGAGCAGCAGTCTTTTGAACATTATCTCAGTAATGCAGAGGTAGCATTAAGGCGTGCAAAGCAAACCGGTAACCAAAATATTTGCCAAGCCTTTACCCGTAAGGCTCGCTAATCATAGCCAGCCTTATATCATCACTACAGCTAAAGTCTAATTGGCGAATAAGCAACTTATTCGCCAATTTCTAACAGCCCACCTGGCAGTTTGCTTTGAGTAATTTCAATGATACTAGAGCGGCTCATAATAACTTTGTAACGGGCATATTCAAGTGGGCCTTTGCCATCTTTTAGCACTGCAACAAGGTTGACTTGATAGCGCCTTTCTACTGATTCGTTACTGACTTTGCCATCTTGTTCACTATAGATTTTTGCCTTACCACGCTCTAAGTGACGGGCAAATGGCACCAAGCTAAAGTTTACTTGCTCTTGGATTTTGGAGTAGCCGGCTTCAAATTCTTTGTTGGTCACCTTTGAAGCAATACGGTAATGCAGCACCACTGCATCGACTTTATTTTGCCTATGCCGCTGTTTCATTATCTCAGCGACTGCAGCGGGAATATCCTGGGTGCGGATAAAATCCAGCCATACGAACTGCTTAGCAATCACGGCTTGGGTGGTGGTATCCCTTAAAATCTGACTCCAGCGTGGACGTCCTCGCTGAATATAACGCCACATCGCAACCCGTACATCTTCTTTAAAAATTTCACGAAAACCGTATATCACCGCTAAGGTAACCACCAAACTCATGGTTAAGCCGCTAAACACCCCTTGGGCCTTAATGATCAGTGCTGATACCACCATCATCACTAACCCCGTAGCTAATCCCGTCACGAACTTTTTCAAGCCTATGCCTAAAGGTTTTAGCTCCTCCTTTAATACCACACCTTGTTGTATTAAGCGCCTTAATAACAGCATCTTATTTGAAATACGATTAGCATCTTGCTTGGTGCCGGATGAGTTATACTTTCTTTCCTCTTCACGGTAATGATGCTCAGCGCGGCATAACGCCACCAGTTGATCTTTAACATCACTATATTCAGCACTACGCGGCCGATAAGCTAAGGTTTTTAACAGTTGTTGTTCACAAAACCAGGACAGGTAATTGTCAGCATTATTGAAGTAGGATTTGAGCTTTTCATCGCTGGGCTCGTTACGGCGAAACTTTTTAAGTAACTGCGTGACCGACTCACCTAATTCAGTTAATGCGGGATAAAAGTCGTCAGGGTCAGTGATAAGACGCAATTCTTTTGCATCAGTCTCAATGGCTACGGCAAATTGATAGGCAAATAAGTTGAGGTATAAACGGAACTCTTCTTTAGTGCGTTTATTAATACTGGCAAAACGGTTTTGTACTAATGGTAGGTGTAACCCTTGAGAGTAATAAGACCGCCGCCCAAGCATTGCGCTGTGGTAATACTCTTCTTCGTCTAGGGTTTTTTCGCCAACCCCCATTTCTGTGGGTAAGTAAAAATATAAATCAAAGCTGCGCTGCTGCCCAGCCTCCATTTGATGGCTGAATTTAATCGATAATGATTCTTCTTTCTTTACTTTGACTTTAGCCACTATGGAAGTATTTTATCTCAGAGTTTGCCTTGCCTTAACTATAACGAATTTCAGCAGATAAAGGAGGCGTAAATAACTAAAACTATACCATTATTCATGTAAACGGCATGCCCAAAGCATATTGTAGGGCTTAAATTTCATTAAGATATATTTATTATCAATATCCATTTCTAAGACTTGAACAGCTATATGCAGCTGTGTTTGAGTTTGCAACTGAGCCGCTGTGGTTTTAAGCTCTTTGGCGAGGTACTTTCTCAAATAGGAATTATTTTGGTTAAACTGAGCATCGGTTAACACTAAATCTAATTTATAGGTCATGTCACCAACCTCTAGTTCAGTCAAATCGCCATCGAATGTTGCATATTCATGGTTTTTTGAACCTTTGGCATTGTAATAATTCAACTGAATTTGCTTATTTTTAACTGTTAATGCTAAAAATAGTGGTCCATGATCAAGCTCGATTGTATGCTCTTTGTCAGCGCTAAATTCATATAAATCACTCTGGCAATCAAAGGCCCATATATCTCTTGTATCAGCAAACTGCTCTAACATTAACACCGAAATACAAGAGACTACGATGAAACAGACAGTAAAAACAACACGACCAATTCTAGTTAACAAAAAATCTGTTACTGCTTTAACCACAAATATTTACCTTTTTTAGCCACGCAGGCGTTACAAAGCTATGCTGGGCTTGATCCCTCAAAACCTTGATATTATAAAAACGCCAGCGATCGGGTAGGCGTTTTTTCATTACGATGCTGACGGCTTTATTATCTTCAGCCAAAGTGGCGGAAATAGCATCCCAAGGCATGATGGGGCAATTTCTTAACTGATTAGAGATACGGTCTGCAATACTGCTTAAATCTAAATCGATTTCACTGGCTTTAGAGGCATATAAATACAGGTTAGAAACATTGCCTTGTTGAGTTAAAAACTCTCGGCTAGCATCCGGCTTCACCGATTCTTGATTATTAAGGTGTGAATGAACAAAAAATAGTGCGATTAACGTTAGCAAAATAATCACAATATACTGACCATAAGAAATCACCTTATTAGGTGAATCAAATAGGCTATTCTTACCAGAAACGACTTTAGTATAAAGAATGACACCCTGATTGGGGATTAACTCTATTAGCCTGCTATGAGAAGCGCCTAAATAATCCTGAAACAACACAATTATTTGTTGTAAATCTTCTTCTGAAATTTGCTGCTGATGCTGGCCATCAGTGGGGAAAGAGAGGCTTTCGATAGGCACAACTTGTCCGCGATGTTTTGCTAATAAGCTCAACACCCAGAATTCGTTATTATTGAGCTGCCATGTGGTAGCTTTGGATTGGTTGCTAAGCACTTTTTGCTTATCATCAAACCAACAACACCCAATTTGCATGCCTAGTCCATCTCATATTGCTCTATATATCATTAGATTATAGCGGAGCAGTAAATAGTTATTTGTGATCCACACAACTGATAGTCAGACAAGATTAAAATTCGTGAACTACGCCGCGAAATTTCGACATAAATCAACTCCAACGGCCCGCAAAAGCATACAACTGTTAACCAAGTTGCATCAAAATCACACCGAAACCAACACAGATCAACATTAACCGACACTTAGTAACACCACCCACCACCCCTAGCGAACATAAAAATCATTTTCAATAGTTGGCGAGCTTTTTTTTGCGCTAATTTTGTATCAATAAAGCTGTATTATTAAGCAAAAAAAAACCGAGCATAGCTCGGTTTCTGATATGACGATTTTTTTAAGGGCGCTTGCCCCAAAAACTAATTAGAATGCATACAACAAAGTCATATTGGTTTCAGTATCAGTACTCTTTTTATCTTCAAGTGGTGCATCGTTATAACGCACAATAACAGCAAACTTCATTGCCAATGCACCAATGATATTAGCCGTTAGCGCAGTTTCAGAGCGGCCTTCTAAGTTGTCACCGTAATCGGCAACAAACAGTTGGCTAAAAGTTGAGCTATCGGTAATTTTATAGGTAAAGTTCATCATACCATGAGCAACAACACTGTCCTCAGTGTCATAACCTAATGCCAATGATTGCTCATCATCTAATTGCTTATAGATATAACCTGGACCGATTTCTGCACTCAAAAAAGCTCTTTCATTATCAATAAACTTGTAACCATAACCCGCTGAAGCAATCATTTTGTAATCAAAACCAGTAAAAGGATCGGCTTCATAGTTTGCGGTGATATACATATAGCTTTTTTCGTCGAACTGATAGTTGCCTTGAACACCGGCATAGTAACGTTTAGCAGTATTTTCACCAGAATCTTCTTTATACAAACCTTCTAGCAGGTATGCATTCTCCCAATTGCCTAATTCTTGTTTCAAACCTAAACGCGCTTTAACTGAAGAAGTATCGGTATTACCCGTTGTTAGTGTTGCGCCTAATTCAGCCTCACCAGCGAAGGTTTTATCACCTTCAACAAAGTCTGCACCAGCATGGGCAGCAAACGGCATAGCTAAAGTTACAGCTGCAGCAAGTAGCAATTTTTTCATGTCATCAAGTCCTTTAATTACAATAGTTTCAAACTCACCCCAAAAATCGAACCGAATTCTAACACTTTGATAGCGAAAATGAAAAAACTACTCACCTATTAAAGCGATTAATACAAAACCCTAAAAACCATTTTCTATAATCTCTTGTGCTGCATCAGCTTAGCGCTGCCAAATTATCACTAAGCCATCACTAGGCACTTTTGCTGCCAACGCCCACTGCGCCAGCGCCATAACATCAATAAGCCCCTAACCCACTCGTCCACAGCCAAAGCGCACCAAATGCCTACTAAGCCTAAATCTAAATGTACTCCTAAAAAGTATGCCCCAGGCACAGCAATACACCACATAGATAAAAGGCCGATAAAAAATGGGAAACGAGCGTCGCCACTGGCTCTTAAGGCATTAATGACGACCAGATTAAATGTCCGACCAGGTTCCATTAATAGAGTTAGAATAAATAGCTGACCAACCATAGTAAGGATATCTTGGTCCTTGGTAAAAAAGGCCACTAAATGCTCGCCAAAAGCAGCAGCTAATGCCGCCACTATAGTGGTGACGATTAGCCCTATCTTGAGTGCTTTATACATTTGTGCTTCAGCAGCTTGATATTGTTTGGCGCCTATCATATGACCAATAATAATCTCATTACCAATGCCAATAGATAAGCCGAATAACAAGATAAACATACAAATTTGGAAGTACAAAGCTTGTGCGGCGAGGGCTTTATCGCCCATTAATCCCACAAAGGCGGTCACCACCATAAATTGCAGCATCCAAGAAATATTTTCTCCCGCTGCAGGCAGTCCGATATGAAAAACTTTATTAAGAAGCTGCTTTTTAGGTTTGATAATTTCAAGCAGTTTAAGTTGGATTTTGGTGTACTTAACAAATAAGTAAGCCATTAATGTCATGCCAACTAAGCGCCCTACAACCGTGCTAATAGCCACACCTGCAACGCCCATTTGCGGCAAACCAAACCAGCCGTAAAGTAACAGCAAGTTGCCGCAAAAGGTAATCACATTCATCAGTAAAGTGACCCACATGGCTTGTTGGGTAAAGCCATGGGCTCGCATCCCTGCAGCAAGACACATTGCCATCGCCTCAGGTATTAAACAAATACCGACAATTTGCAGGTAAAGTTTACCATCTGGGATCAGCTCAGCAGGTAAATTCATTAGATGTAGAATTAATCCTGCACCACTAAATACCCCTAATGCCGCAACCACACCCACTAATAAATTAAACCCTATCGACGAGTAAACAACGTCGCTAGCCGTTGCCTTATTATTGGCTCCAAGATATTGAGTGATCACCACACTGGCGCCAATACTGACGAAGCTAAAAAGCGTAATCGATAGCTCAAATACCATGTTGCCCACTGACAGTGCGGCAACCCCTTGATAAGAAACTCGGCTAATCATTAATGTATTTAAAGCTGCGGTCAAAAAGTGCAACGCAAAGTCAAAAAATAATGGCCAAGTGAGGGAGAAAAGCGATAACTGGGCATTGGGTTTAGCGTGCATACGTCATATTCAATATAGGTTAAAGGTTAGTCAGTTCCTTCTAAAGCTTAACAATAATTTATGAGATTTCGCCCAGCTTATTGTCAATATGAAATTAAGTCCGTTTTTAAGGGCGGCGATATTGCGCTATTTACCTAAGGGATACAAGTGGTTTTAGAAAAAAAGCCATAAAAAAACCCAACGCGAAAGGTTGGGTTTTTAGTACTATTATTAATCAATTAGTTACACAAAAAGCAGCAGTAAAAAACCATTGAACATCTTGTATGCACTATTGAGTAAGTTAGTTAATTTGCGGATCTAACTCACCAGATTGATACGCTTTGTACATTGCTTGTAGTGACTTAGGCTTAATTTTAGAACCCATGCCAGCACAGCCAAACGCTTCATAACGTGTGGTACAAATGTCAGCCATTGCTTCCATTGACGCTTTTAAGAATTTACGTGGATCAAATTCAGCTGGGTTTTCAGCTAAGAATTTACGTACAGCACCTGTTGATGCTAAACGTAAATCGGTATCGATATTCACTTTACGAACACCATGCTTAATCCCTTCAACGATTTCCTCTAAAGGCACGCCGTAAGTTTCTGGGATTTCACCGCCGTACTGGTTAATGATCTGCAGCCACTCTTGTGGTACTGAAGATGAACCATGCATGACTAAGTGCGTGTTAGGAATACGGGCGTGGATCTCTTTAATACGGTCAATACGCAGCACATCACCCGTTGGACGTTGGCTGAACTTATAAGCACCATGGCTAGTACCAATCGCAATAGCTAAAGCATCTACATGAGTGTCAGATACAAAACGCGCCGCTTCTTCAGGCGTAGTTAGCATTTGATCCATCGTTAGGATACCCGCAGCACCGATACCATCTTCTTCGCCTGCTTCGCCAGTTTCTAAACTGCCTAAACAACCGATTTCGCCTTCAACTGACACACCACAAGCATGTGCAAAAGCAACCGTACGACGAGTAACATCAACGTTGTAATCGTATGACGCTGGTGTTTTACCATCTGCCATCAAAGAGCCGTCCATCATCACTGATGACATACCTAACTGGATTGAACGCTGACAAATATCAGGATCAGTACCATGGTCTTGGTGAATACATACTGGAATATCTGGATACTGCTCAAGTGCGGCAGCCATCAAATACTTAAGGAACTGTGGACGAGCATATTTACGCGCACCCGCTGATGCTTGCACGATAACAGGGCTGTCAGTCGCTTCAGCTGCTTGCATAATTGCACGCATTTGTTCTAAGTTATTTACGTTAAATGCTGGAACACCGTAACCGTGTTCTGCAGCATGATCTAGCATTTGTCGTAGAGATATTAAGGCCATTTTTTACTCCAAAAATAGGGTGATTACTCACCTAGGTCGCTATCGCTTGGATTGATTTTTATACCCTTACATCTTGCTAATATCCGATGTAAAAGTGCTTGTTAACTTATGTCAGCAAGCACTCAAACAGTAAACTAGCAAGTATAAGAGCGGTTTTTTTCTAATTATTATCGGTTTCGTACTACAATTTTTACTCGTTATTCGCGATAAACCACGACTCATCTTGACTCAGTTGTGCCGAGATAACTCTGATAATCGCGATTAAATTCGCCGCTTAAGCTATTAGTGCTTATTATTTGCCGCGTTGTTCGAGCATAGCAACGGCTGGTAACTCTTTACCTTCAAGGAATTCCAAGAACGCGCCGCCACCTGTTGAGATATAAGAGACTTTGTCTGCTATATCGTATTTATCCACTGCCGCTAAAGTATCACCACCACCCGCAATTGAAAATGCACTTGAATCGGCAATCGCTTGAGCGATACGCTTAGTCCCTGCGCCAAACTGATCAAATTCAAATACGCCCACTGGGCCATTCCATACTACAGTGCCTGCAGCTTCAATGATTTTTGCTAATGCTTCAGCGCTATCGGGGCCGATATCAAAAATCATATCTGTGTCAGCAACATCCGCCACTGACTTTAAGGTTGCCGCTGCAGTCGGGCTAAACTCACTGGCAACAACAACATCTGTAGGGACAGGGATATCGCCGCCACGGCTTTGTGCATTGGCCACTAAACGCTTAGCCTCATCAACTAAGTCAGCTTCAAAGAGTGATTTACCCACTTGATGGCCTGCTGCCGCAACGAAAGTATTAGCAATACCACCGCCTACAACTAACTGATCAACTTTAGTTGATAAGCTTTCAAGTACCGTTAGCTTAGTTGATACTTTTGAGCCACCCACAATGGCCACCATTGGACGAGCTGGATTATCAAGTGCTTTACCTAATGCAGCTAGTTCACCTGCAAGTAGCGGGCCAGCACATGCGATAGGTGCATGTAGACCAACGCCATGGGTTGATGCTTGTGCGCGATGAGCGGTGCCGAAGGCGTCCATTACGTATACATCACATAATGCGGCTAGTTTTTTAGCTAAGGCTTCATCGTTTTTCTTTTCGCCGATATTAAAGCGCACGTTCTCAAACACAACCACTTCGCCAATGTTCGCAGCAACACCATCAAGGTAATCAGCAGCTAAAGTCACTGGGCAGTCTAATGCCGCTTGTAAGTAGTTAACCACTGGTTGCATAGAAAATTCAGCGTTGAATTCGCCTTCTGTTGGGCGCCCAAGGTGAGACATCACCATCACTGCGGCGCCTTTTTCTAGCGCAAGCTTAATTGTCGGTAAAGCAGCGCGTAAACGTGCATCACTGGTCACAACACCGTCACTGACTGGCACGTTAAGATCTTCACGAATAAGCACACGCTTATTGGTCAAATCCAACTCACTCATATTGATAATAGCCATGGAGATATTTCCTTTTAATTTAAAAACAAAGCTGCTGTTACAATTGAGCGCTTTACCTCATAAGATAAAGCGCTCAATTAATATAAATTAATTACCGTTATTTTTAGCGCAAATCATCGCTAAACTGGTATCAAGCATTCGATTAGCAAAGCCCCATTCATTGTCACACCACAGTAATAGCTTCACTAAATGCCCTGCGCTGACGCGTGTTTGGGTACCATCGACGATACTGGAACGGGGATCGTGGTTAAAATCACACGATACTAATGGTTCATCAGTATAACCCAAAATAGCATTAAAACGACCGCTGGCGGCATGCTCTAGCACATGATTTACACTGGCAATATCAACCAGTTTATCAACGGTGACTGATAAGTCGATTGCGGTCACATTGATGGTTGGAACACGCACTGAGATCGCTTCAAACTTGTCTTTCATGTGCGGTAAAATCCGCTCGATGCCACGGGCAAGTTTAGTATCAACCGGTATAATTGACTGACCTGCTGCGCGGGTTCTACGTAAATCATCATGGTAGGCATCAATCACTTGCTGATCGTTCATCGCTGAATGAATTGTTGTAATTGCGCCGCTTTTTACTTCAAAGTGCTTATCCAGTACATCGATGATTGGCACGATGCAATTGGTGGTGCAAGATGCATTTGACACCACAGTATGATGCGGCTGAAGTAAGTGGTCATTAACCCCAAATACGATAGTGCCATCAACATCTGCAGAAGATGGGTGACTTATTAACACTTGTTTGGCCCCTGCATAGATGTGGGCTTCACAGGCTTGCCTTTCAATTAAGCTGCCACTGCACTCATACACTATATCGATGTCTAATTCGGCCCAAGGTAATTTACTGGCGTCAGCTTGGTGAAATAATTGGATGACATCATCACCAATATGTAATTGGTCTTCATGCAATTTAACGCTGTTTTGAAAGCGGCCATGGGTGGTGTCATATTGAGTTAAATGACTGATAGCAGCAGGTTTAGCAAGCTCGTTAATGGCAACAATTTGGATCTGTTGACGTTTACCCGATTCGTATAAGGCACGTAAGATTGAACGGCCTATTCGGCCATAACCATTGATAGCAACTCGGATCATTGAGGGTTAAGCTTCCTCTTAACAGTACTCAGCAGAATTTAGAAAAAAAACGGCCTGCAAGTGATTGCAGGCCGCCATTATACAGATTAAAAGGCTAAAAGTTTACCCTTTAATTGAGTCGCTTAGGGATTAACCTAATGAGTTAACCGTATTAACGACATTCTCAACAGTAAAGCCGAAGTGTTTAAGTAAGTCGCCACCTGGCGCTGATTCACCAAAGGTCGACATACCAACCACTGCGCCATTGAAACCAACATACTTATGCCAGAAATCAACGTGAGCTGCTTCAATCGCAACACGCTTAAGTACTGATGAAGGTAATACAGACTCTTTATACGCAGCATCTTGCTTATCAAATACATTCGTAGATGGCATAGACACAACGCGAACCTTTTGACCTTTTTCAGTCAATACAGCAGCAGAGTCCATGGCAAGTTGTACTTCACTACCTGTGGCAATCAAGATAACGTCAGCAGTACCTTCACAATCAGACAGTACGTAACCACCTTTAGCAACATTGGCTAACTGCTCAGCTGTTCGAGCCTGGGCTTTTAGGCCTTGGCGGCTAAAGATTAATGAGGTTGGCGACTTGCGAGTTTCAATCGCAGATTTCCAAGATACTGCTGTTTCAGCAGCATCACATGGACGCCATACCGTCATGTTTGGCGTCATGCGTAAGTTAGCTAATTGCTCAACAGGTTGGTGAGTAGGACCATCTTCACCTTGGCCAATTGAATCATGGGTGTAAACAAAGATATTTTGAATGCCCATCAGTGCTGACATACGTACCGCATTACGTGCATATTCCATGAACATCATGAAAGTTGCACCATAATTGATAAAGCCGCCATGTAATGATGCACCATTCATGATGCCACTCATACCAAATTCACGTACACCGTAGTAAATGTAGTTACCAGCAGGATCGTCTTGAATACCTTTTGAACCAGACCAAAGGGTTAAGTTTGAACCCGCTAAGTCAGCACTACCACCTAATAACTCAGGGAGCATTTCACCGAAGAAACCAATTGAATTTTGCGATGCTTTACGACTAGCAATGCCTTCAGCTTTATCTTGAGATTCTTGGATAAATGCTTGTGCTTTAGCTTCGAAATCTGCAGGTAAGTCACCATTTAATACTCGGCGCTCAAATTCAGCGGCAAGCGTTGGCTCTGCTGCTTTATATGCTGCAAATTTGTCATCCCATGCTTTTTCATTAGCAACACCAACTTCTTTAGCATCCCAACCTTGATAAACATCAGCAGGAATTTCAAATGGCGCATGTGGCCAACCAAGGAATTCACGTGCTGCAGCGATCTCAGCATCACCCAGTGGTGCGCCGTGACAATCATGGCTACCAGACTTGTTTGGCGAACCAAAACCAATGACAGTTTTACAACAAATCATTGTTGGCTTGTCTGTTACTGATTTAGCTTCTGCGATTGCTGCGCGAATAGCATCACTGTCGTGACCATCAACACCCGCAATAACATGCCAGCCGTATGACTCAAAACGCTTAGGGGTATCGTCAGTGAACCAGCCTTCTACGTGACCATCGATAGAAATACCGTTGTCATCCCAGAATGCAACTAGCTTACCAAGACCTAACGTTCCCGCTAATGAACATGCTTCATGGGAGATACCTTCCATTAAACAGCCATCGCCTAAGAAACAATAAGTGTTGTGATCAACAATGTCGTGACCTGGACGGTTAAATTGTGCTGCTAAGGTTTTTTCAGCAATCGCCATACCGACAGCGTTACTGATACCAGCGCCTAAAGGACCGGTTGTGGTTTCAACACCCGGTGTGTAACCAAACTCTGGATGACCCGGTGTTTTAGAATGCAGCTGACGGAACTGTTTTAGTTCTTCAATCGGAAGTTCGTAACCCGATAAATGCAGTAAAGAGTAGATAAGCATTGAACCATGACCATTTGATAAGATGAAACGGTCGCGATCGGCCCAGTTAGGATTGGTTGGGTTATGCTTTAAAAAATCATTCCATAACACTTCAGCAATATCTGCCATACCCATTGGTGCGCCTGGGTGTCCAGAATTTGCTTTTTGAACGGCATCCATACTTAACGCACGGATTGCGTTGGCGAGTTCTTTACGAGATGACATGCTCTCTCCTGCTTGTTGATGATGAGGTCTAGCGGGCAATTGTGGGGACATATTTTCCCCTACTCAGCGATGGGACGCAAATTATAATTAAATATAAGTAGCAATTTTTTATCCCGAGCAATACTGCTTACACCTGACGATATTATTAATGGCTCGATTTATACCATGTTATCGGTAACATTTAAATCACATTTACACCAATAATTAACATTTTGTAAAAGTTGAACTTTGGATGCGTTGGGGAGGCAATAGCTGAAATGATAACGGGAAGGAAAAAAAGGCCAACATCCTTGTTGGCCTTATAAAGGTAATTAAACAATAAGAAGTACTGCCACAAACCCGATTAATTATATGACTTGATAATTCATCGGGCTGATATTAACAGCGAGTTTACAGTTAGTTTTTAAGCTATTTCTGAACACGTTTACGCTGGCGAATACATGCCATCATCAGCAACATCATCCAACCCAAACCCAAAGCACCACCACTGCTTTTAGTTGGTTCTTCGATTACCGGAGGTATAACCTCTGGCGCTGCGGCAACCGTGAGTGTGAACATGCTAAATGCTGATAACTCACCATCCGTTGCTGTCACTTTAATTTCAAATGTTCCCGCTTCAGTCAAGCTGCCAGATAAGCTCATGCCATCAATGCTTAATGTATCTAAGCCTGACACGCTATAAGTCAGAGCGTCATTTTCGGCATCAGCAAACACATCGGTTAAATCAACACTAAATGCAACACTGCCTGAGTCAGTAAGCTCAGTTTCAACATCGCTAAGTGGCTTAACGACTGTTGGAGCGGTATTAACAGGTACTTCAACTGGAGCCAAACCTTCAACTTTAATCAGTGTGCCACCAATGTTACGCACTAAATTTGACGTTGTCCCCAGTTCTAGTAAGCCGTAGTAAACCTCACCTTCTTCTAGCGGAGTTAAGGTTTGACTGTCATCAAGATAGCCATTAACTGTCATGCTGACATCAAACTCTTCGTCTTGGGCAACAGTACTTGGCGCATCAATGTCGAAACTGGCTTGAGAAGAATAATTAACATGAGTCACTCGCACTGTAACGTCATCAGGCTCATCAGCGACTGTGCCTTCATAGTTATGCGCAAGTATCCAGTAATTACCTGTGGTAGGTGTTGGAATAATACACTGTTCGTTAGAGTCAATTTCACCACTGATACACACTAATGAGTAATACAGTTCGCTTGCATCCGCTTTACCATCATTGTTCTCATCAATACCCACATATAAGTCCATGTCAGGTGAAGTTGTATCTGTGATTTCAACCACTAAACGTTTGGTATAGGGTTTAACAACTGTCGTTGTGGTAAATAACACCTCTTGATTGTATGCAGGGCTGTTACGCTCAACATCATTAGATGCACCAATCGCTGTGCCGCTAAAACTTTGTGATTTAAATAAACCAAAGCCGTTAACTTGCAGATCATTACTACCAGATGTAACGATGTCATTGATCTCGATTGTATTATCTAGGTTGTTTAACTTAGCTGAAACGCTATCTACGATTTGCCCCGCTTTAAAGCCAATAGTGGCCTGTAAGTGAGTATCACTCATGTCATCAGCTGAATTCTTTAGATTAATGTAGCCATGCACCCATTCATCAACTAACTCTGCATTAGCGATAGCCTTGATCGTCAATACTTGAGACTCACCAGCGTTAAGTGCAAAAGATGAAGGTGACACTTCAAAAGTAAAGCCATCATTTAAGTACTCATAATCCACTGTCCAGTTACTGCTTTTCGTCGCTGTGACTTTACGTGTCCAAGTACAATTTGAAATACACTCATTGTTAACCATCGAGCTTGTATTCAAATCACCTGGGTTACCGTCATCCGATGGGTTAGCGGCAAGATATTCTTCTTTAGTGATATCCATTAATAAACCCGCTTTTAGGGCATCATTAATACGGATACTACCGGCACCTTGAGTGAAGAAATCAGAGCGCTGTTTAACACCGTCATAGTCATCATCTTGGTAAGTCACCTGATAAGCTGTAGACATAATAGCCATTTGCGCTTGCGCAGGCGTCCATAGAGGATAAGCTGATTTGATCAAGGCAAGTGCGCCAGCAACATGCGGGCTTGCCATGGATGTCCCAGAGAATGACACATAAGGAATATGGCCAATCTCACCTTCAAATACTCTGTCCTCTGCATTTGCAGCATAGATATCCACACCCGGTCCAGCAATATCAGGAGCAAAAATATTCGGATATGGCAGGTTTGGTCCGCGAGAAGTAAATGCGCCGGCAATATCACCCAAACTATCATCAGTGCTGGTTACACTGGCAGCTATTGCTGCTTGGTGATCAGTCCCAGTTGCTAACCAGTCAGTCAATAATTGGCCGTCAACATCATTTAAATGAATAGCTGGAAGTACGTGGTTATCATCATTTACCGTATCTGCACCACCTTCCAGGTTAATCAAAATCATGCCACCCGCACCGGCGTCTCTGACAATAATACCTTTACGTACACGAGCGTTAAGGCCACGTTCACAGACAACAATTTGATCGCTAGTAAATGTGTCTGCTTCAAAAGGCTCAGTACACATAGCATTGGCTTCATCATAATCTTTAGCCTGAACCACCTTACCGGTAAAGCCTTTGGTAACACCACGGCCCGATAAATCAGCCAGAGAAGTGCCACCAACAGAGGTGAAATCAGTCAAACCTTTCTCGTCAAAACTAAGGTTATGGCTATAAGCTGCTACGGTTGTTACCCAAGGCGCATTACCAGGAGAGCCAATTGTGCTCGCTGTAGGTCCTGCGTTACCAGCTGCTGTTGCCACATGAATACCAGCTTCACGAGCATTTAAGAATGCCTCAGCGCTTACAGAATCCCACGGGTCAGTTGCAGAACCGCCAACTGAATAGTTAAGTACTTGCACGCCATTTTCAATGGCATGCTCAAGAGCTTGAATCGTAAATTCAGGGTAACAAGAGCCTACATCGTCACACACTTGGTAAGAGACGATATTGGCATGGGGGGCCACGCCACTAATCGCAGGAAACTCAAAGGCACTTTTTTCGGCAATGATATTGCCATCTTCTTCTTCCACTTGAAGGTAATAATTAACGTTTTTAACGACGTTACCTGCTGCCGTAGATGCCACATGTGAGCCATGTCCGTGGAAGTCATAACCCACTTTAGCTTTATCAGCTAAGTCATCATATGATGGGTCTTCCAGATTATCGGCCGTTGAGGCACGATAGTCGATAAGTTCAGGGTAGCTCACAATACCAATCAGTTTGTTGTTACAAAATTTAGGGTATTGCTGACAATCGCCAAAGTATTGATTTTCGCCATTTGGATTAACAAATACATGGCCATCATCGCCCACGTCTTTGAATGAGGGATGCGTAGCGTTAATGCCGGTATCCATAATACCGACAATAATCCCTTCACCTTTGGTACCAGGGATATCATTGACACCTTGCCAAACTTTTTTGGCTCCGATAAATTCAGGTCCTGTAGAAGTCTGAATATAATGCATACCGACAGGTTCAACACTGTATACATCTTGATCTTTTTGGATGGTTTTAACTTCACTGGCATCAAGCTGCAGTGCAAATGCATTAGCAACGACTTGATACTGTTGTGTTGGCTTTAAAGTACGGTTAAGTTTACCGCTTAACCTTTGGGTAATTTGTGTCTGCTTTGACTCAAGGTAGCGTTTATAGCTCACACTGGCTTGAGATTTAAGATTTAATACGCCCGCTGTAGTTTTGTTACTTTGATTACTTTTGATGCTGGTTGCGGCATAGCCTGTAACCGAGCCATCGTAACTTGCTAGCGCGCTATCTTTTAAACGGACAAAGTACAGTCCGTCAGTACGCATTTTTCCGGCACGTTCTAGTTTTATTTTTTCTTGGCCAGGATTGATGCTGTTAAGCGGTTTGCCTGAATCAGCATGACTAGAAAATGCCAATACTGAACTCACAGCACTAAGAACCAAATATCTACTACTTAATTTCATTTGATAACCTATTATTCTTTTTATAAAGGGAAAGCCGAATTCGGCTTTCCCTACCAGGGTTAAACAAGCAAGTGTTTAGCCAGTTAGAAACGACGACGCAGTGCGATAAGACCTGCGAACAGCAGAGATAACATACCTAAGCTACCACCACTGTCTTTTTCATACGTTGACTCTACAGTTAACGTATGGCTCACTTCATTCACACCGTCAGAAGCCGTAACAGTTAGTTGATGACTACCTTCACTATCAAGTTCACCCGTGATTTGAGTGCCAGCGATAGCCAGTGCAGTAAAGCCTGAACCTTCAACTGTGTAGCTTAAGCTGTTACCTTCGACATCCATAAACAGTCCATCGATATCCATGGTAAAGCTTGCTGAATCGCCTTTTTTGAAGGTCAATTGAGGAGTCGGCATAGCAGCGGCAACGTCTTCATCAACTACTGGCGCAATATCATTCACGTCCGTGACCATCACCTTAATGCTTTCGGTTTCACCAACTGTGTTGCCTTTTTGAGCAAGGATTTTAAGTTCAAATTCTTGGTTATTCTCAAAATCAAGCGCTGATGGATTAACCACGTATAACTCATGAGTTTCTTGGTCAATCGCAAAAGGCGTACCTGTAACTGAATTAACGATATGCAATTCAAGCGGCTCAAAGTCTGTTGAACCGTAAGTAAAGAAGCCCTGAGTATCCAGCTCAATCTTTCCTAAAACAGTATTCATTTCAGCGCCTTCTGCAACGCTAAAGACTTGGTTAGCCTGTGCTCTTGCAACAATAGAACCATCATCATCTACCATTGCGTTATAGCCAATTTGCATAAAGTCATCGTTTACACTAACAACCATGAAATCTTTCGGTGCAGGGATCTGGCCGATACCACCTAAATCAGATGCGCCCACTGAAGCGATATAAACCTCTTCACCTGGTTGAGCGGTATAGGTTGGTGAAAACGCTAGCTCGCCAACTTCAGCATCTTGACCCATTGCCGCAAAACCAACATGAACAGAGCGGTCATTTGCTATATCGGTACACACATCCATGCCGGTAAACCAATCAAAGTAACAAGACTCTTCAACAGCATAATTACCACCTTTAATCGGGTTAAATTGTGCAATAGGTTCGTATTGTTCTTTACCTGTGTGGCGGTCGGTTTGAATATGGAAACCAAAGTTTTGGTCAAAATCTTCTACGCTATCAAGCTCGTGGTGATATAGGTCTTCAAGACAAACCTGAGAAACGATATTTTTGCCATTATTGGTAAAATACGTTGGTAGGGTAGATTCTTTCATACGACCATTTGGGTTGGTGTAGTCATAAGCAACGCTGTAATCAATTACATATGTCGCTGGTTGACCTTTGGCATTTAACGCAATACGTGGTTGATTGACCTGCTGCGCTTCATCCCAAATCGTGCCATCTGAAAAACTCTCATTCCAACCATTTTCTAAAACAACAGATTCAAAAAATAGGTCGTAAGCAAATAGCTGTGGGCCGCGTTCTTGAAAGTTAGCCAGTGCCACATCTGCGCGGTCGAATAAGCTTACGGCAATATTTAGCTTCTTACCTGAAACTGTACACATGGCATCATCAAAAATAGCGCCACCGACAGCTTTAATTTTATGACCTTTGACATTTTCTAAATCAGGTCTAACGGTACGGTTTTGTAAAATTAACGGATAAGCTTGAAAGGTTGTTTCAGTCTTAGAATCATTAATGAATGAAGCCACATAACTTTGATAACTGCCATTACCAAACTCATCATCAGGGTATAATTCACGCCCCCAAGCTAAGTGATTCCATTCTGTTTGGAAAGTGTCTGGGTTCCAACCTAGATAAGTCGGAAACTCAATCGCGTTTGGGCGTTTAGTAATCGAGGTGCTGTGACGCGCTTTTACCATCCAACCAAGGTTAAGCTCAGGCTTACCTTCAGACATTAAGCTAATGTAACCATTTAGCTCAGTTGCTTTTAAGTTAGCGTCAGTATGATCCGCAGTGCTCATCAACGGCCATTGTGGCAGTTTATTAGCATCAACTATCATAGACACAGGAATAACCACACTTGAATTAGCAGGGATATTCACTGATTCAGGCAAGTTAAGTGTTAATGCTTCATGGGCAGCTTTATCACCGACCATTTTAAACGATAAGCTGTAGGTCTGAGCGGTATCTGAGACATTGCGAACAGTGATATTCTTATGAACTGTTTTAGTATCTGCAATTTCATGCATACCAAATTGAACGTAAGGTTGATTTGAAGCGCTTTCCCAAGCCACTAAAGGCGAGCTGATTGCAGCATCTAAATCTTCAACACCATGACCAATAGAATAGATTTCAGCAGGGGTAATTTCATCACTTTCTAAAATACTATCGATATTAGCAGTGTTAGCTAAAACAGCTTTAATTTCAGCAGGACCAAAACCTGGGAACTGACTTTTAATCACCGCAGCAGCGGCAGCAATTCTTGCAGCACCTGCCATAGAGCCAGAGCGCATACCGTACTTAGCGGCAGTTTCATCTGCATTGGAAATATGCACCACTGGCTGATTGTCAGTGAAAGTGACAATTTCAGGCTTTAACGTTTGTGAGCCACGCACTGGGCCCATTGCAGCCCATTCAGGTACAACAAGTGTTTCACCATCGTCAGCATAGTTTACTGCACCAACAGTAATTGCCGAAGTCGCACTACCTTCAGCTGAAATCCAGTTACGGTGTTTAGCTTCAGCGTCACCATAAAGTGAGTACTCAGCTAAATCTCCAGCATGAGTGACGACAGTCATACCTTGAGCTGATACACGTTCAATCATCAATTGCAGTAAGCTTACCGAGGCATTACCATCGATATCAAAAAATGCACCCGCGCCAGAAGCCTCTAGTAATGCAATATCGATACGGTCACTAATATCACCATCTTGGTTAGGGTCAAGAGCATGCTCAAAGGCTTGAACAAGTTTATCTAATGAAGGTCCTGACGCCGTAATATAAGTAGGGTCCCAACTTGCGCCCGATACGTTATAGACTTTATAAGCATGAAGTGATGCACCAGGTGCAAGTTGATGCACGATACTCGCAAGCTCTGTGCCCATACCTGTTGGATATTCCCAACCATTCCAATCCACATAGCTAAGATTTTGATCAATTGGGTTAGCGTCATTACCGTAGTTTTCGCTTGAAAAATCCCAACCACCTGCAACTACCGCTGTAGGGAAGCCGCTATATTTAATAGCGCCATTTTCTAAGGCTTCTAAATAACTGCCAGCCGGTGGAGGCGTTTCAGGGTCATTATTTTCGCCATAAACACCTGAACCACCAAATATTGGTAAAGTGTAATCAATACCGGTAGAAATGATTGCAACGCTAACACCAGCACCAGCCGATTCATTGCCAGTATATGGAGAAAGTAAGGTCACATCTTCCTCAGCCATTACTGTAGCATTTTGCTGAACAGACTGAGTCGCTTCAGTTTGCTTAACGCTGCTAGTATTGCTGGCACTGAAAATACGTTGCACTGCATCAAGCGCCTTAACTTGAGCAACTGAGCCGCTTTGCAGTTCAACATTGATTATATTCGCAACTAACCCTGAACGCGCTGTTAATATTGCCTGCGGATCAATGGCTTTAATTTGGTTGAATACTTGATCTTGTAATTTGCTAACTTCAGCAAGGCGTTGCGTGTAATCGCGTTTATCACCTTGGCGCTCGATAGCTGCGGCATTTGTTAAATATAGAGTATAGGTCGCGCGTTCTTGCTGCTGAGCGCTACCATATGCTGATACTGATTCGGTCTGAGCATTCGCATGTAGAGCACCCGACAGAATGGCGGTTGAGACGCATAATGCGAGCGTGCATTTATTAAATTTCATTTCCATTCCTTCACGTTATTTTTTGTTATTCGGCCTTTTTCAGGCTCTAACCAATTAATAACGCGCAAGAAACATTGTCACAACAACTTCAGATTCATTTAATACTCATATTTATATCTGCGCTTGTCTAGCTTATATCTTTTAATTATCTTTTTTATTTAAATACAGGCATTTAACTACGAAAAACATAATACTAACAACACTAGTTAGAGGCGATAACCAACAACATCGGCCTCGTTAGCAACCTTTAATGTTAACAATAAAGACTGTTCATCAGCGCTTGATAAACCAAAAAACTTGCGCACTGTATTCGCTGGAAATGACATCACAGTTTGTATCTCGCCAGCAGCATTGATTCGTTGGATCAGGTCTTGTTTTACTGTGCGTTCGACGAAATATACAAAGCCATCTTCATAGTAAAATGAGCCAAAATCATATTTAGCTAAACGATCGGTAATCTGGCTAACTTCATTAGTATTGGCATCAAAACGCCAAATACCATTTAAATTAAACTTCGACATATACAGTATATCTGGGGACTCACCTTCAACAGCATAATTCCCTTGGCCAAACTTAATTGGCTGTAATTTATCATCAAGTGAATAACGATAAATGCCACTACTCTCATTTTCAGTGCCTTTAAAATAGATAGCCTTGCCATCTTTAGACCAACTGATGTTTTCGGCTGCAAGATCGCCAATATCAACTCTTTCAAATAGTTCCGACTGAATATTACCTAAATATAAGGTTTGTTTATCATTACGGTTGATGGTGACGGCAAACATCTCACTGGTAGGCGATACCCCCACGACCCCTGCATTCCCCATGCTTTTAGTCAGGTTTTTACTAGTGACTTGGTTATTTTTCCAGGTGGACCACAATTTTGAACGATTTGACAAAAATAAAATATCACCAGTCTTTTTTGAATAACGGGCATACATGTCTCGTGAAGATGAGGAGATTTTTCGCAGTACTTTTTGGTTTTGATAGCTCAGTTGTGCAATATACTCTTTTGAAATGTGCTCGCTAATAAATAGCGTCTCGGTCACATCGGAATAAGTGACGCTACTGATTAAGCCAGTAAATGGAATGGTATGCTGAACATTACCTAACAGATCAATTTTAGAGATCACTAAATTTGATCCTTCAATATGATTCACATAAAAGCTGTCATTTTGATAACTAAAGTCATAGTCAATAATACTGACACTATTCGCTATTAAATCAACAACATCACTTTCACCACGTTTTAATAGCAGGCTCATTTGAAGTGATGAACTTTTTTCTCTGATAAACGCAATTTCATCATTATTGGTCAATTGATGAGGCGAAAAGTCTACCTCGTTTTTACCGGGCTTGGTTAATTGTGTACTTTGCTTTGTCGACATCGAATATGAAAACAAAGCCACTCTATCAGTTAATTGCTTCGCAAAAATAAGTGTATCTTCATCATTTTTTGACCAGCTCAGTACTCGTTTAAATGGCAAATAAAAGCAGCCCTCAGTCACAAGATCATCGGTATTTTGCTGTAAATGCCTTACTCTTACTTGGCAAACACCACTAGCTAAAACTCGCACGTAAGCCAGTTTTTGATCGGACGGCGACCAAGCGGGAGAAGCTTCTTCACTATCGACAAACGAAATTAATTTCAGTGGCGAGTCATTGTTATTAAGCTCTTTAATATAAATTTTGCCCGGTTGCTGACCATTACGCCATTGCATCGCAAGGTATTTGCCATCATTGGACACGGCAATATGCTCTTCAACCCCTTCAAAATTGGTCACTTTACTTTTTATTGGTGACGCCAAAGCGGCTGCGGCTTCAGGCTCTGTAAAAGATTTGATAAATTGATAAGCGGAATAACTGAGTAGTATCACAAATGCGAGCACAAAAACTGCCAACACGGTATGTTTACGGCCTGCCTTTTTGTGAGTGATATCTGAAAGACTCGTCTCCTCATTAGCTGAAGAAATTAATGAAATCGGTAACACTAATTGGTAACCAAGTTTTGGTAATGTCAGCAGTAAATCAGCTTCAATATGTAAATCTTTAAAGGATTTTCGTATTAGCCATACTGAATTAGTGAAACCTTTTTCACCAACAGCTTGGTTACCATCCCAGATGGTATCAATTGCTGTTTGGCGAGAAACAATATGATCTGGACTATCAATAAACAGTTTCAGCAACTCAAACACTTTAGCCGACAACTTAATTGTCTTATCACCACAGCTTAAGGTCATTATGCTGCAATCTAACGTACACGGCCCTATTTGATACTGAAGTAATGCCATCAAGTCTCACCTAGTAATTTGTTATTATTATTATTTTCACTAGTCATCATAAATATAAATCAAATAAAAACCATTCTACGCACAAGTTGTTTGATACAAAATTAATTAAGCCACTGTTAATATAGGAATTAACCAGTGTTACAACTTGTATCGAAATATAAACATTCACTTTATATA
>NZ_MCTY01000204.1:0-32410 GCF_002873635.1 Shewanella sp. 10N.286.52.B9 | reverse complement strand
ATTGGTGCAAGGGCTTTTTATATAAAAACCGTTTAAGCGAATAGCTTTTGAACAGATCGTTTTATTTTTAACTATTATGGGTATTTAAAGAACACTTTTGTCCTACAGTAACTATCAGTAATATGGTTTTTATCGTGTTTTGAGGTCATATTTTCATCAGAGTATGGTGAAAGCTTCAATAATTCATTACCATAGCAATGTTTTTAACAGTTATTTATCATTTTTCATTTTTATTAGAGACAATCATATGCAAAAGTCATTTGTTATTACCCTAATTATTGCCCTTATAGGTGCAATCGTTATTTATGCTCTTTCTACCAATGTTCAATTAGTCGTGTCTTTCATCGCTGGTGTTATGTTAGCGAGTCTTATATTCACTTTTGTTCCGTCTTCAACTGCAACTGATTCAAATAAGCCTTATGTTGGCCCAACAATGACACTTTATGTTGGTAACTTGCCTTACCGTGTTCATGAAGGTGAAGTGAAAGCTTTATTCGGCGAATATGGACCAGTTAATTCAGTACGTTTAGTTAGAGATAGAAAAACAGGTCGCCGTAAGGGATTTGGTTTTGTTGAAATGTCTGAAACTGGCGCCAAGAAAGCAATGAGCAAGTTAAACGATTACAGTTTCCAAGAACGCACACTAAAGGTGCGTGAAGCTAAATCACAAGAGTCAGATCCATCTGAGTCAAATAAAGAAGACTAAACCCCTTCTATTAGCTGCCTACGGAAATGCACTCTAGTTGCTTAAAACCGTAGTCAGCTAATGTTAATGCTAAGCCTTTATCTATCTTCTTTGTAAATCCCGCTGTTAACCTGCCTACTTTGTTCGTTTTACCTTTAGCTGACCTGTTTATTGCTTCTAATAATGACGCCACTCTTATTGCAATGGCTTCGCCGGAATCTAATAGCGTTACTGGATGGCTAATGCACTCAGCTATTTCTTGGCGTAATAACGGAAAGTGAGTGCAGCCTAAAACCAAGGTATCTATATCAGTGCCATTTATCGAAGCCAAGATTGGTTTTATCGCATTTAAGTTTACTGGGTTTCTTTTAGCTTTCTCTTCGGCAATAAGCACTAATTCAGATGAACCAATCAAAGTCACTTCACAGCAACCAGCAAACTCACGGATCAACTCTTTAGTATAAGCTCTTTCAACTGTCCCTGGCGTGGCAAGTAATGCTATGTGTTTGGATTGAGTCAATTGCGCTGCAGGTTTAATTGCTGGCACTACGCCCACCACGGGTATGGTTAGTCGTCTTCGTAAATGCGGTAACACTAAGGTGCTGGCAGTATTGCAGGCAACGACCACAATGGAAGCATTAATGCATGCCACTTGCTTGATAATCAGTGCCACACAACCTTCAATTAATGCTTGTTCTGCTAGATCCCCATAAGGTAGCCGGGCATTATCAAATAAATAGAAGATATCTTTAGCAGGCATTTTTGTTTGAATGTGTTCTAAAACGGATAAACCGCCGATACCAGAATCAAAAATAAGTATTGGACCTGACAATCTCTTCTCCATAATGCGGGTGATAAAAGCTGTATAGATAAAATTAACCACTTAATCCATTAAGATTAAGTCAATCCGCTGGACATCAGCGTTGTGTAGTATAATATTTGCGCCCTTAATTTACAGCCTATGGTGGAACAAAATGAATTTAGCTGCAATGGATCCTAAAAACTATGATGCGCAACTAGCAGAGAAGCGTATCAAGCTTGAACAGGACTTTGCCGATTTTACGCCGCCTAGTTTAGAAGTTTTTGCCTCAGAACCAGCCCATTACCGTATGCGCGCCGAGTTTCGAGTATGGCACGATGGCGATGACTTATTCTATTACATGTTTGATAAAGTCTTAGATGAGAA
The DNA here is from genome assembly GCF_002873635.1 of Shewanella sp. 10N.286.52.B9. NCBI lineage: Bacteria > Pseudomonadati > Pseudomonadota > Gammaproteobacteria > Alteromonadales > Shewanellaceae > Shewanella > Shewanella sp. 10N.286.52.B9. Next base: position 30,539 of record NZ_MCTY01000204.1, on the reverse strand, counting down.
AGTGCGCTGTGAGCAATATTTGCCAGCAGGGACTTTAATCAATGAAATGATGACTGCATTAATGGAAGAGCTACGTCCTAATCATGATTTACGCTTTAAGTTATTTCAGGTGGACTTTTTAACCACGCTTAGCGGTGAGATCTTAGTGTCGTTACTTTATCACCGCCAATTAGGTGACACTTGGATAGAGCAAGCGACCCAAATGAAGGCGCGTTTAGCTGAAAAGTTTAACGTCAATATCATTGGCCGAGCACGTAAACTTAAAATCGATTTAGATAAAGACTTTGTGGTTGAGACCCTTAATGTAGCCGGTCAAGAATTACATTATAAACAAATTGAAAATAGCTTTACCCAGCCAAATGCGAAAGTGTCAGTCAAAATGCTCGAATGGGCTATTTCAGCAACCAAAGACAGCACTGGCGATTTATTAGAGCTTTATTGCGGTAATGGCAATTTCACTATCGCTTTAGCGCAAAACTTTGACCGCGTACTAGCAACAGAATTAGCTAAGCCATCTGTTGATGCTGCGCAGTATAATATTGCCATCAACAAAGTCGATAATGTGCAAATCATTCGTATGTCTGCTGAAGACTTTAGTGATGCGATGGCGAAAAAACGCACCTTTAGACGTTTAGAAGGTATTGACTTAGATAGCTACGATTGCAATACCATTTTCGTTGACCCACCACGAGCGGGTATTGACGATGACACCTTGGCATTAATGCAAAACTACGACCGCATTTTATATATTTCATGTAACCCAGAAACCCTAAAAGCAAACCTTGAGGTACTGGGAAGCACCCATAAGATCACCCGTTTCGCTTTATTTGATCAATTCCCATATACCCACCATATGGAATCAGGTGTACTACTAGAACGTAAGTAGGTTCAACACATATTAAAAAGCCGTTATGGGATGAATTATCCATAACGGCTTTTTTATTGCGCAAGTTTTACTATTAATTCACTGATGCTATTTAGTATCAACTTTATGTTGCAGCGCTTCTGCGCCTTTTGCCACCATGCGCAATTGCAGCACTAAGTGATCGGCTAATACTTTTCTGTCAGCTCGTTTCATATCTAAAGCTGATGCCCCAGCGTTAAACACTAGGGTAACTAAAGCTTCTGCTTGTACTCTGGCTAGCATCGGCGTTCTTCCAGCAGTCGCCTCTGTGTAATGAGACAACTCTGAAATAAAGTGTTCTATTTCTCTTGCTACAGCGGCACGAAAAGCCGCTGACGTTCCTGAGCGCTCATGTAATAGAATTCGAAAAACATTGGGATTTGATTCTAATACTTCCACAAACGTGTCAACCGAGATGCGAATGACACTGCCACCCGCTTCTGCGCGCTGGCGACCTTTACGCATCATTTGTCGAAGTGTGAGTCCACCTTCATCAACCATGGTTAAACCAAGTTCATTCATGTCTTTGAAATGACGATAAAAAGAGGTTGGTGCTATGCCCGCTTCCCTTGCCACTTCTCGCAAGCTTAAACTGGAGAAACTACGTTCAGCGCTTAATTGATTAAAAGCGGCATCTACCAATGCACGACGGGTTTTTTCTTTCTGTAATGCTCTTACACCCATGTAAAGATCCATTTAGTAAATGTTATTGCACAGATAATACCGCTTTTAAGCTAAAAACACAGCCCCGAGATACTTGACCGAATAAAGTTGGTGAGCTAAATTAGCTTACAACTGTACGCTCAATAAGAATCATGGATTATCTTAATGAAAAAACCACCGATTATTTGGTTAAATACTGCTTTATTTGCGCTAACACTACTTGGCGCGCTGACTTTAGTGCCGTGGCGTGGCTTTACACATGGCTTTGAAGCTATTGAGTGGATTGCTTTTGTGGTACTTGCCTTTGCTAGCGGCCTTTCAATTACCGCCGGTTACCATAGATTATGGTCTCACAAAGCTTATAAAGCGCATCCTGCAATGCGATTCTTATTTGCCCTTGGCGGTGCATTAGCATTACAAAATAGTGCACTGCATTGGTCATCAGATCATCGCATCCATCATAAGCACGTTGATAATAACGACAAAGATCCTTATTCAGCCAAAATGGGCTTTTGGTATAGTCATATTGGTTGGATGCTACGTGAATACCAAGCCAGTCGTTATCATGATTATAATAACGTCCGTGACTTACAAAAAGATGCCATCGTTATGTGGCAGCATAAACATTATCTTACCCTAGTGGTATTGATGAATATCGCACTACCGGCATTTTTAGGCTGGCTCAATGGCGATATTATTTCAATGGTGCTGATGGCAGGACTATTACGTTTAGTGGTCGTACATCACTGTACTTTCTTTATTAATTCATTAGCCCATGTCTGGGGCAGTCAGCCATATACCAATAAAAATACGGCTAAAGATAATGGCATGATTGCCTTACTGACCTATGGTGAGGGTTATCATAACTTTCATCACATTTTTGAAAATGACTACCGTAATGGTATTAAGTGGTGGCATTACGACCCAACAAAATGGCTAATTAAGTCAATGCAATGGTGTGGTTTAGCCACTGATTTACGAGTAGTACCGCAAGAGCGAATCGAAAGTGCCAAACTTCAAATGCAATTATTAAGAGCGCAAAATAAGGTCGCACATTTACCAAATTGTGATGAAATAATCGCTAATTTCCAAGCCGAATATGATCTTATGAAGCAACATCTAGTGGATTATTATCAAGCGAAAAAGGTACTGCTAGATGCCAAACGTAAACAACTGAGCAACCAGCAATTAAAATTGCAGGTCGAAGAATTAAAAGCACGTTTGTTAGCCCAAAAGAAAAACTGGAATAACCTCACTGCTGCTTATTAAAGTCTGTTTTAACCCATTAAAAGTAAACGGCTACCTTGCAAGGTAGCCGTTTGTGTTTATGATGGATAATCTTCCTTTTTAAGGGTTACCCATTAATGTCTGAATCGTCAGTTAAACTTACTGAATATAGCCACGGCGCCGGCTGTGGCTGTAAAATTTCCCCGCAGGTACTTAGCACCATACTTGCCTCATCTTTACCCTCTTTTACCGATCCTAAATTATTAGTCGGCAATCAAACCCGTGACGATGCAGCAGTTTACCAACTCAATGATGAAACAGGCATTATCAGTACTACTGACTTTTTCATGCCGATTGTGGATGACCCCTTCACCTTTGGGCGTATCGCGGCCACTAATGCCATCAGCGATATTTATGCCATGGGCGGCACGCCTATTATGGCTATTGCCATACTTGGCTGGCCAGTGAATATCTTAGCTGCAGAAGTGGCTCAAAAGGTTATTGAAGGCGGGCGCCAAGCCTGCACAGATGCGGGAATAATGTTAGCTGGCGGTCACAGCATTGATGCACCTGAACCGATTTTTGGATTGGCGGTAACCGGACAAATCCCTCTTGAGCAATTAAAGCGCAATAATACGGCAAAAGCTGGCGATAAACTGTATCTCACTAAACCGATAGGGATCGGTATCCTCACTACCGCGCAAAAACAAAAAAAGCTCACAGAGCAAGACAGTATGATTGCCATTGATGCCATGTGTCAGCTAAACAAGGCCGGCCAAGATATTGCGGCAATCGCTGGAGTAAATGCACTGACAGACGTCACGGGTTTTGGCTTGGCAGGTCATTTGATTGAAGTTTGCCAAGGCGGCGATGTCACTGCGAATTTAGTATTTAATAACATCCCATTATTAGACCGAGCGCTGCACTACTTAAACTTAGGTTGCACCCCAGGCGGAACCCAACGCAACTTCGACAGTTATCAGCAATACTTACCTAAAATGAGCGAGCAACAAAAAGCGATTCTGTGCGATCCGCAAACCAGTGGCGGCTTGTTGATTGCGGTAAGCGCTGACGCAGAACAACAACTGGTTGCTTTACTTGAGGCGCAAAATATTGCCCCTATTTGCATTGGTGAATTGAGCGTTTCAAATACCAATAGCGCATTAATTACACTGACATAGAGAGTAACAAATGCCTGCTAACATCATTGCTAAAACCGAGTATCAACGTCTTTTCCTTCAGCAGCGTGCGCTCATTGATGTGCGCGCCCCCATCGAATTTAGTAAAGGCGCCTTCGAGCATTCGGCCAATTTCCCGCTGATGAATGACAGTGAACGTACCAAGGTTGGTACTTGCTATAAAGAGCAAGGACAACAGGCGGCTATCGAATTAGGTCATCAATTGGTTAATGGCAAAACCAAACAGCAGCGCATTGAAAGCTGGCAGCAGTTTATCGCTAAGCACCCCAACAGCTACCTATATTGTTTTCGTGGTGGCTTACGTTCAAAGTTGTCACAGCAATGGCTGAAAGAGGCCGGCATCGATATCCCTTATATTGAAGGTGGCTATAAAGCCATGCGCCAATATTTAATTGATATCATTGATACCGCGGCGACTTTGCAGCCCTTAGTCATTTTAAGCGGCAGCACCGGCAGCGGCAAGACCGAGCTCTTACAACTGCGACCAGAGTCCATTGACTTAGAAGCCATTGCCAATCATCGCGGCTCAAGTTTTGGTAAGAACCTTGAGCCCCAACCAACTCAAATTAATTTCGAAAATCAGCTGGCGACACAGCTACTACAACATCAGCAATTGCCACAACATAAAATCTTGTTAGAAGACGAAAGCTTCTTAATCGGGCGCTCAGCCATACCCAAAGCTTTTTACCAAGCGATGCAAGCCAGTGAGATGATTGTATTAGAAGAAAGCTTAGCGAATCGTATAAACAGAATACATAAAGACTATGTTATTGATAAGTCAGCCGCCTTTATCAATAAATATGGCGCAGAACATGGAAAAGAACAGTTTAGCCAATACCTGCTTAGCAGCATTAATAGCATCAAAAAACGCTTAGGTGGCAAGCAACACCAACAGCTCAGTGCCATTATTGAAAGCGCCATAAATCGACAGTTTTCAATAAACGATGCTAATGAACATTTTGATTGGATTTCAATACTATTAGAGCGCTATTACGACCCTATGTATCAATACCAAATGAGCAAACGTCAGCAAAGGGTAATATTTAGTGGTGATAAAATTGCGATCCAGCAATATTTAGATCAGCTAGCAGGATAATTCACACACTCTGCACTCATAACAACGAACGGTTGCTGTTATGAGTGTCACATAGCAAAGATAGAGCAACCACTTATACTCGTGTTTTAGCTCCATCACTTAACGACCATTAGCGCTCTCATTTAACGAGTAGTTGTGCTATCAAATAACTCAGTGACCTTAGCTTGTAGCCCATGGCGACCCAGTGAGACCCCATCGACCGCTGCATCAATATTCACAGTCACCCTAGACCAAAAACGCTTCGGTGGTGTTGTCAGTGCATGGCCGCCTTTATGGCTAAAGTATGAGCCCCATAAGCCTTGTAATGACATCGGGATTACTGTGACGGGATCTCTCGCTAAAATCGCTTCGATACCGGGTCTAAACTCAGCAATTTCACCATCAACAGATAAACGTCCTTCAGGGAAAATACACACTAGCTCCTCATTACCAAGGGCTTCATGGATTAGCTCAAATGCTTGCTTGTAGGTGGTTTCACACTTTTTAGGTGAGCAAATAGGAATAACTCCAGCATGGCGAAAGAGATATTTTAATAGCGGAATTTCACTGATGGATTTATCCATCACAAAACGAATAGGACGGGTGGATGCGCCCATAATAATTAAGGCATCAACATAGCTAACATGATTACAGACAATCACCCCAGCTCCCTGCGCCGGAATATTGAGACGCCCATTAACACTGACGCGGTACATCAAGTGGCTCAACAAGTAACTGATAAAGCGCTGAGCAAACTCAGGTACCTGAGCATACACATATAACGCCACCGCAGTGTTCAACCCAGCAAGGAGTAAAAATAATTGCGGAATACTCCACTCTAAAACGCCAAGTAACAACATAGATAGCAATGCCGCCATCACCATGAATAAGGCATTAATAATATTGTTTGCCGCAATAGCTTGGGCACACTCCCCTGGTGCAGCCCTAGATTGAATAAAGGCATACAAGGGCACAATGAATAATCCACCACTTAAGCCAATAAACAGCAAATCAGCCATCAGCCGATAATGCTGCGGATCAGTGATGAAGCGACTAAAGCTATATACGAAACTGCTATCTAATGGCGCTGGCGGAATAGCAAAAATTAAATCAACCCCAAATACCGTTAAGCCTAAAACCCCAAACGGCAACACGCCTAACTCCACATGACCATAGGAAATCCGCTCACATACCCACGAGCCTATGGCGATACCAATGGAAAATAATGCCAACAATAACGACACCACGGTCGCATCGGCATACAGGTGTAATTTAGCAAAGTTTGGGAACTGGGTTAAATAAGTGGCGCCCAAAAACCAAAACCAGCTAATGGCGAGAATAGCCATCCAGATACTTGGGGTTTGCCTTACTTTGGCAATACTGCGCCATGTTCCCGTAAAAGGGGTAAAACGAATTTTACTGATTGTGCCTTGTGGCGGTAATGCAGGAATAGCCCGGCTTGATAAGTAACCAGCAATAGATAACGTCACCACAGTCACCGCAGCGCCAAGTAAACTATGCTTACTTGCCACTAACAAACCTGCAGACAAGGTGCCAGCAAGGATCGAGATAAAGGTGCCCATTTCAACCCAAGCATTACCAGTAACTAACTCATCTTCTTTAAGCGTTTGTGGCAATAAGGAATACTTAACTGGGCCAAAGTAAGCCGATTGACTGCCAGTAAGAAATAGCAGCACCAACATCAGCAAATAGCTTTGCGACAATATGGCAAAAGCCGCGCAAGACATGATGATAAGCTCCAGTAATTTAAGTCGTCTTATCAGTCGCGCTTTGTCCATATTGTCAGCCACGACACCTGCATGGGCTGAAAATAAGAAAAACGGTAAAATAAACACTCCGGCAGCTAAATTAACAAACATATTGACGCTAATCGGTAGTGCATCTACCTGGCTGTAAGTCACCAGTAATAGCAGCACATTTTTATAGATATTATCGTTTAATGCCCCAAGGCACTGAGTGATGAAGTAAGGGAGAAAACGTTTGGTTAATACCATGAAACATCCTTATTTTGCCATTCCTGAGGTATAGCCTTGAATATAAATAGATAACAATTTTGGTAAGTAATTTAAGCCATGAATGAAGCTCTGAGTGAACACCCCCTCTCCTTCACGCATTGCATTTGCCCTTAAGCCGCTATTATCAATAATGCTTTGAACAAGAAACTAACAGCAAATAAAATTAAAACAATGCTCATAACCCATTAATTTATAGACAGCATGAGTATTTTATAAATGGCGGCCACAAAAAAGCCCTCTACTAGAGGGCTTAAATAAGTCATGTCGAGCTGACTAATTAGTGAGGATATCGTCCCAAGGTAAATTCGGGCTACCTACAACAATAAAGTTTGGATTTTCAAGGGTTTCACGTTCATTATAAGTTAACGGTTGCAGGTTAATATCCATTAACGCGCCGCCTGCTTCTTCTAGAATAATTTGCGCAGCGCCTGTATCCCACTCACCGGTTGGCCCTAAACGCACGTAACAGTCAGCTCGGCCTTCGGCCACTAAACAACTCTTTAATGCTGCGCCGCCTAACACCACTAATTCGCAACTGCTAGGATGACTGAGTAACTTTAATACAGATTGTGGGTCTTGACGACGACTTACCGCAAGACGTAAACCTGATTCATTAATATCAGTAAGTGGTTTACTGCTAATACGCACTTCATTGTTAGCATCACGTTTGTAGGCTCCTAAACCTGCAATCGCGTAGTAACACACGTTTGTCATCGGCACATACACTATCCCCATCACAGGGCGATTATGCTCAACGAGTGCAATAATCACTGAAAAGTCACCACTACCAGCAATAAATTCACCAGTGCCATCTAATGGATCCACTAACCAATAACGTGGCCACTCGCTACGCTCATTAAAAGGTATATCGGCAGCTTCTTCACTTAAGATTGGAATATCAGGCGTTAATTTAGCAAGTTCAGTACAAATAATTTCATTTGCAGCCAGATCCGCTGAGGTGACAGGAGTATTATCAGATTTTATTTCGCGATCAAAATCACCTTTCAAATAAATATCGCGGATTTTTTGACCCGCCTCGGTGGCAATACTGATGACTTGTTCAATTACTTCTTCTGGCTTCATAACGACTCCAATCGCCAAATAATACTCTGAATAGTGTCAAGTTAGACTAATTTACGATTTATTTGTAGTTAAATTAGATGAGTAAGCTGAAATATTTTAATCATCAGTCAGTAATAACGCTTACAACATCTCAATTGGCTAAATTTAGCCGCTAACACAGTAGCAAGATTAACCTTGTAAATGTTGTTGGGCTAAAAATAATGCACTCACACTTCTCGATTCTGAAAAATCATTGTTATCCAGTAACGCTTGCCATTCACCAAGCGCCCACGGGATAACTTCAATAGGTTCAGGCTCATCACCTTCTAGGCTGCTTTCATATAAATCTTCAGCAATGAAAATTTGCATCTTACTGGCAAAATAACCTGGCGCTAAGCTTAATTCTTTCAATAAGGTCAGCTTACGACTGGCAAAACCGATTTCTTCTTGTAACTCACGATTCGCGGCTTCAACAGCCTCTTCGCCGGGATCAATCAAGCCTTTAGGAAAACCCAACTCATAATTATCAGTGCCTGCGGCATATTCTTTAGCCAACAAAAATTGACCTTGATGCACAGGCACAATCATGACCGCACCGCGGCTGCCACCACTCATTCGTTCATATTGACGCTCAATGCCATTAGAAAATTTTAGGTGCAGCTGTTCTATCTGAAACAGTCGACTTTTGGCGACAATTTCGCGATGAAGAATTTCGGGCTTTTTATGCCGTGATGTCATTAAAACCTCGTATATGACGAATTTAGTAAGACCAGTTACAATCTTACTACCCTAGCTATATTCTACAACCGGAATTTACATGTTTCCTTGGCATAAGATAGACACAGTTTTGCTCGATATGGACGGCACCTTGCTGGATTTGCATTTTGATAACCATTTTTGGTTAACTTTGGTACCTCAACAGCTTAGTACACAAAAGCAAATTTCCTTAGCCCAAGCGCAGGCGCTAGTCGAGCAGTCTTACCATAAGGTTGTTGGCACCCTAGACTGGTATTGCATTGATTTTTGGCAGCAACAATTAGACATAGATATTCTCACCCTGCATTATTCACTGGTTGAGCGAATTCAAATGCGCCAAGACAGCATGCCCTTTTTAGAGGCGCTCGCTACGGCAGGTAAACAAAGAATCCTGTTAACCAATGCCCATCCTAAAAGCCTAGAACTTAAATTAGAACATACTGAACTGGCAAGAGGCCTAGATGGAATGATGTCGAGCCATGAAACGGGTTATCCTAAAGAGCACCCTGAATTTTGGAAGCAAACATTCGCGAAATATGACTTAGATCCAAGCCGCTGTTTGTTTGTTGATGACAATGAAAATATTCTTGAAGCATCACGTTTGGCGGGTGTTGGCTTTCAATTAGGTATTAGCAATCCTGACAGTCAAAAGCCCAATAAGGATTTCATCGATTTTCCTGCCATTGATGATTACCAACTCTTACATCAAGACTTATTAGCTGCAGTTAAAGGCTAAGTGCCTATGGTAGCTAATAATTTATAGCCAATAAAAAAGGCAGCTGATGTGATTCAGCTGCCTTTCAAATTTCTGATGAAGCAGTCGTTACTACAACCCTGGAATCGTGCCCTGATAATTAACAGGGTAATAGCCTTGGCTATCTTGTTTACCCAAAAAGCTTAAAGCTTGGGTTAAATCTTGTGGCTGCTCATGGGTCGGTTTGATCTTAGCACTAACCACAATACGATTATTTTCACCTAAAGTGGCGCTACCTTGAATCCCCATTTTGTTCATTGAGTCATCAGTCATCAATTGCACTTGGCCATCAATACAACTCAACCCTAGGGCGATATCCCCTAAAGGATATTCACCAAACTGATTTTTAACATCAATAGCATTCAAAAATAGCTTACCGGTTAACTGCTCACACCAAGGCGTACCTTGCTTAAGGCTTTCAACAATTAAACTGACATCACCATCTACCATGGTTCTAAAGGGTAATTTTGCGTTGCCTAATAAAAATTTATTCGGCGCTTCAAAGCGCAAGTTTTCAGCTGAGACACCTGAGAAAGACCAACTAATATCACCCTGCCCACTAACTGGCGTTGCCCGGCTACCAATCTGCAGATCGACATTGAGCCGACCAATAAATAATGTCCAAGGATTTAAATCCCATGACACCTGTTCAATCAAACGGCGATCAATCGACACCAAATCAGCAGAGCCTTGCCACAATGTACCACTAACACCGCTTACCTTGATATTATTGGGTAATGGCGCAATCCCCACTAGCCAATTTGCTGGGATAAATACCACCAAAAAGATCAGGTAAACAAAAACACCTAAAATAATTTTCTTAATCAAACTCACTACTATACCTACTTACTTAGATAACTGAATACGGCGCACTTTGACATAACCTGCCAAGTCAGACTCTGATACATCAACACTTTCTAGGGTTAAGCCTTTTTCTTCAACCAGTTCATGCAAGTAATCAAGTAAGCTGTCAAATGGCACATCGTCCATCCATAATTGGATTTTATTGCCCTGTGGCTGCATACGGGTAATGTCTAAATCATATTGGCCAGCTAATTGGTTCACAATCGAACTTAAGCTGCCTGATGCTCTTGGCCCAGAACCTTGTTGTTTTAAACCGGCAATTTTATTCGCCGATTGTTTAACATAATTTAAGGTTTGCTTGGCTGCTTGATGATCTTTTTCAGCATTGTCTGCCGCAGTTGCAATCGGGCTCCAAATGCCCCAATACAAAATTCCAATAACCACAAACACTGCGCAACTGCCGACTAATTGCTGTTCACGTTGCGCGAGTCCACGCCACCAAATTTGCAAATTTTCCATCTTATTTGCCCTTCAAGGTAATTGTGGTATTCACTTCATTGTCACCGCTATTGATGGCACCCATATCAAACTCATAACGCGCTTCAACCAGTTGCTTGAATTTATCCACGTGATCATAACTTTTTGCCGTCACTTGCATGCGCAGTTCATTACGACTTGCATCAAAACGAATTGAGTTCGGTTTTAAATCGGGCACTTTTTGAAATGACTCTTTCAGGCCATCAAGCATGTCAAAGAAAGCAGCACCGCCACCTTGACCTTTAAGACTGCGCAATTGTGAGTCCAGCTGCGAGCGAATATTAACAATCCGGTTTACCCCTGGACTAACACGCTTAAATATCGCTTCACTTTGCTGTTTTATTTCAGCGGTTTGTTGATTCAACTGATGAATGGTTAAGCCTTTATTCACTAGCCCAAGTACGATAGCAATAACCGCTACAATAGCCGCATTTTTCCATAGCATCAGATGCTTGCTGTATTCACGCTTTGGCTGATACACACCGCTTAATAAATTAATCGGTGCCTGTAAAATACCCTTTGCCAATACCATCATCGGAATATCTAATGGTTTCGCTTCCACCTCAGCATTGGTAAACACTAAGTCTTCGCTATAGGCGGCAATTTTTAGCGCAGAATCGGCATCACTTCGACGCGATAGCAGCTCAGGTAAGGCGAAATCTAACCATGTTTTTGGCAAGCTCACACCACTACCTTCACCGGTACGCAGTAACAATTCATCACCCATATCCAGCGCAGCCCAGCTACATTGATCCAACGGTAAGGCTAAACAATCAGGGACAATACTCTTTACTTTAATGCCAGCATCAAGCAGCCAAGATAACCAGTTTTGCATTTGCTCATGGGCCACTGCGGCGACATTTAGCTGCTCACCATCACGGGGGCCAACCACAAAGTGCATGGTTTCAACATCAGAGGCGATGGTTTCTTCTAGCATGAAAGGGAGTGCCTTTAACGCTTGGCGCTGATTTTTTTCAGGCAATGCAATTTGAGTCAATGTCATACTGGCCGCTGGCACCAACACATCCACCGGACGATTGCCCGCGCGCTCAGTCAAACTGGTTAAGCTCGCTGCATCACTTAACTCACCTGAAGCAATAATTTCTTGCTCTTGTTCTGACCATACCAGCCACGAACAAGGACTTGTTGATGTTTTCCCTAATCGGATAAAAAGCCGTTCAGACACTGTCATTCTCCACAAGCTTCAAACTGCCACAGGCCAAACTAGCCAAGGTTAATTGAAGCGGATTGTTACCCATATTCATTATTGCTGATCACCGTATTGACGACTGATCACATCAAACTTGTTATTACTGCGACGCAAAACGCTATCCATTCTAAACATCGCATTATCCACTTTAGCGCCCGCTTTTAATAAGAAGTAATTACTATCGACCACTATGCTCGATTTCATATTACTTTCAGTGGCTAAACTCGCTAAGGAATTATTTTCCCAAAACTCTGCTGCGGTTTCGAAGCCATCTGCAGGTCGTTGGTTAATTAAACTTTCCGCATCGCTTTGGCTAATCTTGTTTTCTAGCATACCCACTAACAATGCTGCTTGTTCAACCTCTAGGGTATTCACATTAAGCAATTGTTGGTTATTACCTGGTATCGCGCAAATATAAGGCAACAAGGTTAAATACACTTGCTGGTTATATCCTAATACCGCCCGCAGCTCACTGCGATGATTCATCAAGGTATTCGCTGCTCGATACGGCGTATTACGAGACTCATAATCGGCATCTTCAGCGCCATAGGGCATTGCTACCGTATCTTCGTCAATATAATCAATCAAAGTATGGGTCAGCCGCTCGGCGCCAAATTCATCCATACCTAGGGCAACCAACAGTGACATATACTGAGTCGCGGCTAATGATAATTTAGGTTGGCCATTTTCAACTTCTGTTGACTTAACTGATAAAGCGTTAAGATTAAAACAAGAACGCATATCTTTAATCTCACCGCCAATTTCGCCGTATTCAGCCGGAAAAATCACATCAGCTAAAGCCCAATATTGCTGTAAATGTACGGTGCCGTCAGCATCTTCCATATCTTGCTTTAAAATCTTTTTACCTAATTCTTCTGCCGAAATAGCATACCAATAGGCTTGATCATACTGGGCTAAATTCAAGGTACGGCGCATGGATAACTGATTACGGCTGGTAATATTGGTCGCAATAATCACCACTAAAGCGACCACCAGTAACACCACTAATAACGCGACTCCGCGCTGTTTACGCAACCCCGGCGACTGATATTTCATCATCCGTCTTCACCCGTGCTAGAGCCATCAGTATCATTGTCGTTATCAGTATTATCGTTACTACCATTATCATCGTTATTGTCGCCGTTACTGGCTGCGGCATCACCGCCACCTTTAGGCAGTAGAAAACGACGCTCAATGATACCTAAGCCTTCAATTTCTAATTTCATCGCGATGCCAAGTGGCAGTTGTGAAGCATCAACTTTACGCTCCCATTTATCACCGACAAAAAACGAATACTCGATGGAGATAACATCTTTAATGATCAAACTTTTTAATGGCTCTGCACCAATTTCTGGCTCAGGGTAAGGATAGTACCAACGCTCTAAGCGGCCTTCTTGCACCACATATGACACCGACTGCAAACTACCCCTTGGCAACATGCCATCAGGGTTGAGCCAACCTAAACGGAAAAACACCAGCGCTTCGGTTTCTGAGTCCAGCATGTTATCGCCCGTTTGAAACACAGTGGTGGTACGCTCGCCGTCTAGGCCACGTTGTGTTCGGGCTACCATCTGGCCTAAATCACGTTCGATAATGCCAAATCCTTGCTGTAAGGCTTTCAAACGGATTGAAAATTCTTTGGTGGCTTCATCGTTTTTCATCACGGTTGACAGTACCGAGTTCGATGCCAGCCCGATCATGGCAAAAATACCAATAGCAATCATCATTTCCAGCAAAGTAAAGCCTGCTTGGCGATGATTGTCGCTGTGTCTTGAGCGCTTAGCCTTCATTGTGAACATAGCTACTCACTTGTGCGACGGTGCGATTAAATCTGTCATCATCACTGACTAATACTCTGATCATTCTGAAATTGTCGTCGGTGGTTTTAATCACTTCCTGACGCCAATACCAATCTTTATCGGCTAACTCTACCTGACCATTTTTAGTGCCCAGCTCAGGAAAAGGCTGCGTTAATCTAACCTCAACCATTTGATTGCTAGCAACCCATTGGGCTAAGGTTCGCTCTTCTAAAATCGGCAGGTTGGCCATTTGATCGCCAATGCTTTTGGTGACAGCAACCGCAGCAATAGAAAACACCGCCAAGGCCACTATGACTTCAAGTAAGGTCATACCTTTACTGTATTTCATCAAAGCTTCCTATGGCTAAACGCCCTAATGCATCACCCACCACTAGCACTTCAATCTCTTTACCTTGGTCGTCATCGGTCAAAAAACTCAACTCAAACGTCGACATTTCACCACTGGGAAACAGTAAAATTTGCGGCTCGGGATTTTTCTTTTTATCTTCTTTTGAGGCTTCAATTAATGGCTCATCAAACCAAGATTCATCATCTTCATCTTCTTGAACTAATGGCAAGCCATCAAGCAGTAGACTCAAACTCACACCCGGGTCCATTTGCCTTGGGGCCAGTTGACGATCTTGGGTTATAGGGTGCCATTTTTTTTCATCGTAATAGACAAATTGATATTCATCTTCTTCGACGACGATACCTAAGAATTGACCGCTTAAAATGGTTTCTTCAATCACTAATTCAGTGGTCGCAATAAACTGACGGGCCGTTTTTTTTAACGCTTGCTCAGGCCCTGAAGTACTGGTTGTCATCGTGACGGCAGCCGCAGCTAACCCCATCAATAAGGCAACCAGCAATACTTCTAAGAGGGTGAACCCCGATTGGCGTTTAGATATCATCATCTGCTATTAGACTTCGTGCTTACTGGAAGTTTTGCAGATTCCAGTTGCCGATATCATCTTCAGTTCCCACTTGGCCATCAGGACCGGCACTGAAAATATCAATACGGCCATTTTCGCCAGGACTTAATAGGTAGTAATCGTTGCGCCAAGGATCCTGTGGTAAACGCTTAATGTAACCGTCTGGTCGGTAATTACGTGGCTCAGGTGACGAGGTTGGCTTTTGCACTAACGCATCTAAGCCTTGCTCCGTTGTTGGATACACACTGTTATCTAGGCGGTACATATCGAGGGTGTTTTCTAACGCTACAATGTCAGAAACGGCTTTTTGGATATCAGCTTTATCTTTGTTACCCATTAAGTTAGGTACCACCATAGAGGCCAAAATACCTAAAATAACAATCACGACCATGACTTCAAGTAAGGTAAAACCAGCTTGTTTACCACGGGTTTGATTTCGATTAGTTTGCATTAACAACTTCCTCCGACGCGCACACTCGGTGCGCTAACAATAAATAGTAAATAACTTGGATACTTAAGCGCTGATCAAGTTATTCAATTCTAAAATAGGCTGTAAAATTGCCATCACGATAAATAACACCACCGAGGCCATACTGACCACGAGCATGGGTTCAAATACCCCTAAGGCAATATTCACATTAGATTCAAATTCTCTGTCTTGGTTATCTGCAGCACGTTCTAGCATTTGCTCCAGCTGACCACTTTTTTCGCCTGATGCAATCATATAGAGCATCATAGCCGGAAAAAGTTTGGTATTAGTTAGCGCCGCGCCCAGGCTGGTACCTTCACGCACTCTTGCTGTAGCATCATCCACTGCTGCGCGCACTTTGACGTTTTGCAGCACTTCACTGGCAATACGCATGCCCTCAAGCAAAGGTACAGAACTTGCTGACAAGATACTTAAGGTTCTCGCAAAACGGGCGGTATTCAGGCCTTTACTGACTTTGCCAATAACCGGTGCTTTGAGTAACCAGGTGTCATATTGCATTCTAAAGTTTGGTTTTTTTAGCAGCTGCTTTAGTAGTGCAAACAAACCAATCAGTGCCACAAGCACAAATACCCCATAATTTTGCACAAAATCAGAGGCGAGGATCAAAAACTGAGTTGAACCGGGTAGCTCTTGACCCATATGTTCAAACTGACCAACCACCTTAGGTACCACTGCTGCCAGTAATACGGCAATTACCCCAATGGCAACAATGGTTAATACCATAGGGTAAATCATTGCCTGAGTTAGTTTAGATTTCAGTTGCTGGCGACGTTCGGTGTAATCGGCTAAGCGGTTTAGTACCACTTCTAAATGACCAGACTTTTCACCTGATGCCACCATAGCGCGGTACAAATCATCAAATACGTGGGGGAATTCGGCTAAAGAATCAGCCAAGCTATACCCTTCAACAACCCGCGAGCGCACCGCCATGACCAAACTGGCAAGACGATCTTTTTCACATTGCTGGCCTACCGCTTTGAGTGATTCCTCAATGGGTAAACCTGCAGCAACTAAAGTGGCGATTTGACGGGTAATTAAAGCAAGCTCTGCAACCGAGATACCACGTTTGAAAAACTTAAGCCCACCGCTTTTGGCCTTGGCTTCTTTTTCAGCAACCGGTTCTAGCTCTAAGGGCATTAAGCGCTGTTCACGTAGCTGACTACGTGCATGACGAGCCGTATCAGCCTCTATCACCCCTTTTTGCTGTTTACCATTGCTATCAAGGGCTTTATATTCAAACGCTGCCATTGATTACTCCTCGCGGGTCACGCGCAATACTTCTTCAAGGGTGGTAACCCCTTTCAGTACTTTGCTCATGCCATCATGACGGATACTTGGAATCGTTTGACGGACATACTTTTCAATGGCTAACTCACCGCGGCCACCGTGAATTAATTCACGAACGTTGTCATCAACAGTGAGTAATTCATGGATACCGGTACGACCTCGATAACCATTATGACCACAGGCTTTACAGCCTTTAGCGCGATAAATCACTCGGGTATCATTGACCGTTATGCCTAATAATTCGCGCTCACGCTCATCTGGCTCATGCTCGACCTTACATTCGTTACACAAGGTACGAATAAGTCGCTGGGCTAATACACCCAGTAAGCTTGAAGACACCAAGAAAGGCTCAACACCCATATCTTGCAGACGAGTAATCGCGCCCGATGCCGTGTTGGTATGCAAGGTCGAAATAACCATGTGACCGGTTAGTGAAGCTTGCACTGCAATTTGTGCGGTTTCTAAATCTCGGATTTCACCAATCATGACCACATCAGGATCTTGACGTAATATCGCCCGCAAACCACGGGCGAAGGTCATATCCGCTTTCATATTCACTTGAGTTTGGCCAATGCCTTCCAGTTCATATTCAATCGGATCTTCAACGGTTAAAATGTTGGTGTCTTTGGAGTTAATCTCAGTTAACCCCGCATACAGGGTGGTACTTTTACCTGAACCTGTTGGGCCGGTAACCAAAATAATACCGTGCGGTTTACGAATTAACGCTTCAAATTCATCTTGGATAGACAGGGTCATACCCAATAATTTTAAATCTAGGTTGCCGGTATTTTTATCCAGTAGTCGTAATACCACTCGCTCGCCATGGCTTGATGGCATGGTAGAGACACGCACATCAACTGCGCGGCCGGCAATACGTAATGAAATACGACCATCTTGCGGCACACGTTTTTCTGCGATATCTAAACGCGCCATCACCTTAATACGTGAAACCAACAATGAAGACAGTTTACGGTTAGGTTTTAAAACTTCTTTCAAAACCCCATCAATACGGAAACGGACGATTAATTGCTTTTCGTAGGTTTCGATATGGATATCAGAGGCTTCTTCTTTAATGGCTTCTGATAACAAGGCGTTGATCAATTTAATGATTGGCGCGTCATCATCACCTTCGAGCAAATCTTCGGTTTGTGGCAGTTCTTCGGCGAGGGTAAATAAATCCATTTCATTACCAATGTCTTCCATCAGCTGCTGGGCTTCTGATGAATTAGCCTGGAATGTGTGGGTTAATTTCGCTTCAAAGTCTTCTACCGGCAGCTTGACTAACACCAGATCTTCACCGGCATAACGGCGCACTTCAAGCATGGCATCAAGTGGGGTATTACTGGTGTAGTAAAGCTTTAGGGCATTGGCTTCTTTGGCCAATGCCAAATTAAAGCGATGAGAAAAAGCAAATGGCAGGCGTTCACGACTGTTGGAGTGAAACACCTCATCATTAAGCTCTTCGGCTTCTAAGCCTAAATCGGTAGACACCTGTGCCAATTGTTCAGTCATTGCTGCTTCACTCATTGGCATCATCTTCTTGTTCGGTTTCTGCAGCTTCAGTGACTGCATTGTCTAGATCTTTTCTTTCGCTAATATGCTTAAGCGCAGGGTCTGTTTCGCGCATCTTAGTTTCTAACTCTTTACCTTCTTTGTAACGATTAAGCACTTCGTTCACTTCATCAGGTAAGTAAGCTTCTTGATCCCACTCAGTTAACACTGGCACATTGGTCTTAGGCATTAAGTTTACGCCGCGCTCTTGTTGCTCAAGTTGCAGGGCGCGGAAGTAGTTATATTTACGACCAGCGATGCCTTCCATGGTGATACCGTCACGAATAATGGTTGGCTTGATAAATACCATCAAGTTTTTCTTTTTCTTACCGCTTGATGAAGACTTAAATAAGTGACCGATAATCGGTAAGTCACCTAAAAATGGCACTTTTTGTACTGACTCTTGTACTTCTTCATTAATCAAACCGCCCAGTACTACAATCTGACCAGAATCTGCCATAACCGTGGTAGTTAAGCGACGAGTTGCAAAGGTCACATCGACACCAGTTTTACCGTTAATACCTGACACTTCTTGCTCAATGGTCAGCTTAACCGCATTACCTTCATTGACTTGTGGTACCACTTTTAATTTAACGCCCACTTCTTTACGTTCAACGGTTTGGAATGGGTTGCTGTTACCGTTACTTGAGTTTTGGCTACCGGTAAGAATAGGTACTTCGTCACCAACGATGAATGATGCTTCTTGGTTATCAAGGGTGGTAATCGACGGTGTTGCAAGTACGTTTGATTTGGTATCACTTGAAACCGCTTGGATTAAGGCGCCGAAGTCACCCATTGCCACGCCCCAAGCCATGCCGTTCACTTTACCTAATGCTTGCGCCAGTAAGGTAATATCACCACGTGAATCTGGGTTTTCAGTACAAGTACCATTTTCGGTACACACTGTAGTGCCTTCTTCACCTTGTGCTTGCCATACACCTGCGCCAATCTCACCTATGGTTGGGCCTAAGTTATTAAACTGAGTACCACCACCAGCAGCTGATGCCCATTGAATACCAAAGCCAACATCATCGCCTTCTGATACTTCAACAATAATCGCTTCTACCAATACTTGTGCACGGCGAATATCTAACTGGTTAATCACGCTTTCAATGGTGCGCATTTGATCCGGTTCAGCGCTGATCACCAAAGCATTGGTATCAACGTGAGCCATAATATTAATTTCTTTACGCTTGCTACCCGAGGTTTTACCCGCATCTTGATCGCTCACGAGTTGGTCAGCAAAACCGGTTAGCACTTCGACTAAATCTTCTGCTTTAGCGTAGCGTAAGTAGCGTACTTTAGTGTTACCAGTGTTAGCTTGCTCAGCATCTAGACGACGAATTAGATCGACCACGCGTTGACGGCTCTTTTCATCACCACTCACAATAACGGCGTTCATACGCTCATCAGCCACCACTTTTGGCGCTTGACCGGGCATTTGTGCTTGATTAGCGCTGGCGCGATAAAGGGTATCAACAATACGGACAATCTCACCGGCTGAGGCATATTCAAGGGATACCACTTCAACAGCTGTATCACCTTGCTTATCGACACGGCGAACAATTTCTACTAATTTATTTACGACAGCTGCGCGGCCTGAAATCATCAATACGTTAGATGGGTCGTAGTTCACTACGTTACCGCCACCAGCATTATCATTAAGCTGGCGCAGTAATGGCGCTAGTTGTTTAGCTTCGGTGTTGTATAACGCCACAATGCGGGTGACCATTTCATCGCCCAAGCCTGGGGTGTTATCATCAGCGACGCGAATAGCTGCAGTTTTGGCATCTTTATCTTTAATGACTTTAATAACGCGGTTTTCCATTTCAACCACGGCATAGCCATACACCTGCAAAACATTGAGGAAGAACTGGTAGTACTGCTCGTCATCTAATAAGTCGTAACTGCGGACGTTAATTTTGCCGCGAACAGTAGGATCAACGATGATGGTCTTATTGAGGTTTTTACCCACAATATTAATGAATTCCTGAATGTCTGTGCCTTTGAAATTGGCAGCATACTGTTCCGACCAAGCAGCTTGAGAAGCCAGCATGGCAATACCGGCAACCATTCCAGCAAATAACTTGCGTCGAATTCCGTAACTCTTCATTATTTTCAATCCTCTACTGCCCATACTATTCTGGCAAACTAAAAATTATTTCAACTAACTGCCCATCACGTTCGACCATGACGCCAATTTCGGTTAATTCTGCTAATTGCCCCATCACTTCTAACGACTGCCCCATATCAGTTAAGTCGTAGCCGTTGATGGATTTGGCTAAATCATTTGCTTTAAAACCTGCTGAGGCAAATAAAGACTTATTTTTGCCCGGGTTTAATCGATAACCGCTGATGCCATCTGCACCGCTGACTGGTGAGATAGCCAGATAGTCGGTTAATTTACCCGGATCGGCTAGTAATTCATCACGTGAATCGGCTAACTCTTGAGAGAGCACACTGCGCTGAACCGTTTGCACGGTGCGATTTTGTTTTGCTTTTTGAAGTGATTCATTGGCTTGGCTTTGAGTGGTGTAATTTAAGCCATCAAGCATTAAGGTTTCATAGCGGCCCGCATTGGTAATAATAATGCGGTCGGCATAAACTTCTTTTAATGACGCTGAAGTGCCTTTGATTTTGTCACCTAGGCTGTAGGTTTCTTGGCTGCCTTTTGACTCGATAACCGCAAGGCCATGTGAATCAGAAGTTGATGCCACCACGCCTGTCAGCAAAATAGACAAGTTAGTTTTAGGGGCATCGGTAATTTGTTCCACTGGAGCGGGCTTTTTCGCTTGGGTATCACTGGCACCTTTTTTACCAAACAGTGATAACTGTTGCACACCACTGAGCTCAATACGTTTCGCGCTAGCAGAAGAAGTTGGCGATGGTTGCCATGCTACAGCTTGAGAATTAACAGGCATTAACTTCCAAGTGATCTGAGCAGCAATTGATAGCACGATCACTAACCCTAACCAAAAGAAGGCCGCGCTCAGCTGCTTTTGAGGAAGAGCCGCAACCTTGGTAATAACTTTATCTAATACATCCATATTTGCTTTGACCCTCAGCACAGGTCGCTGTTCTTATTCTGTTAATTTAGGAAATACTGCATCATGCTAACCTACACGGCTTGTCGCAACAAGCCCATAGCATCTGGATTGGCGAAATACAGCTGATTATGCTACATTTGCGCGCTTAAAAAGGCTGTGAGAAATGCCACTATTTAGGCTCTTGCCTCCATTTTACATGTGAAAAATGTCAACCTTGTGAACTCATACCACTTTTGAGGGGGCTTAATGAGCATAGCTCAAGTTAATACTATGTCAGTAAGGTTAGATAAATGGTTATGGGCGGCACGTTTTTATAAAACTCGCTCGCTAGCAAAAGACATGATCAATGGTGGCAAAGTTCACTATAACGGCCAAAGAGCCAAATCGAGCAAACTAGCAGAAGTCGGTGCAACAGTGCGACTTCGCCAAGGGCACGATGATAGGGAAATAATTATTGCTCAATTGTCTGAACATCGACAAGGGGCTGCTATAGCGCAAACGCTATATCAAGAAACGGCTGAAAGCATCAAAAAACGCGAGTTTAATGCTGAAGCCAGGAGATTAAATATCTTAAATAATCCGGCGCCTGAAACTAAGCCGGATAAAAAGCAACGTCGACAACTTAAACGCTTTAAAGAGTTATAAACTTTTTAACGGCACAACAAATTGAGAGACCACATGAGCAAAGATCTATTACATCGCTACTTATTCGATAATGCCGAAGTCCGTGGTGAAATGGTACAACTGGAAAACAGCTACCAAGAAATTTTAGCCGCCCATGATTACCCTGTTGCATTACAGCACATCATCGGCCAATTAATGGCGGCAACGTCATTGTTGACAGCCACCATTAAATTTACTGGCGACATCAGTGTGCAATTGCAAGGTGATGGCCCAGTATCTTTAGCAGTTATCAATGGCAGCAACTTACAGGCCTTACGCGGCATAGCCCGCTGGAAAGGTGAGTTAGCAGATGACGCTTCACTGGCGGAGCTGTTTGGCCAAGGTATTATGGTGATTACCCTAACCCCTGACGAAGGTGAACGCTACCAAGGTATTGTGTCTCTTGAGCATGCTGATTTAGCAGCCTGTTTAGAAGAATACTTCAATCAATCTGAGCAGCTACCCACAGTGATCCGTTTATTTGCTGACGGTAAACAAGCTGCCGGTATGTTGTTACAGGTATTACCGACTGAAAACAAAGAAAACGAAGAGTTCGAACACTTATCTGCGCTGACTCATACTATCAAGTCAGAAGAGCTATTTGGCTTAACCGCAGAAGAAGTGTTACATCGTTTATACCATCAAGAAGAAGTGCGCTTATTTGATCCAATCGATGTCACCTTTAAGTGCAGTTGCTCTAAAGAGCGTAGCGCTAAAGCGCTGGCGACCTTAGAGCAAGCAGAAGTTGAAGCCATACTCGCTGAAGAGGGTAAAATTGAAATGGACTGTGAATATTGTCCTGCAGTTTACAACTTTGACAGTATCGATATTGCGGCAATCTTTGCTGGTAACATGAGTGCAGACAAGCAGCAATAACTGTTACCTCCTCAAGTAAACTTTCAAAAAAAGCGCCTAAGGCGCTTTTTTTATCGCTAAAAATCCCCCTTTCAACTTAAAAAACGCCACTAATTACAAAAAAGTTACCAAACTGTTACTCCTCCGTGCCGTTATTGCGTTATTATTAAATTGCATAGGGATCGCTAATTTAGTGTTCAACCGAACCTTAATTCAGCCGCACCTCAGCCAAACTTAAGCAAGCTAACGTAAGTCATCCTAAACAAAAAAATCGGCGCCATAGACCGATAAACGACCTACTTATGACGGAGAACCACTCGATGACAGATGAAACCAACAGCGTACACCTTAACCTTACTAGCGCTGAGTTAATTGAACTTGCTTTACAACGTAATGAAGGGACATTAACCGCCAATGGCGCACTGGTAGCAAAAACCGGCGCAAGAACAGGTCGCTCTCCCAACGACCGCTTTATTGTTCAAGAAGCCAACACCCAAGATGAAATCGACTGGGGCTCAGTCAACAAAGGTATCGCTGCCGATACCTTTGATGCACTTTGGGGCCGTGTTGAAGCCTACCTTGCTGATAAAGAGCTTTTTGTTTCTGAACTTGAAGTGGGTGCCTCTGATGAGCACTACCTTCCGGTTCGTGTTACTACAGAATATGCTTGGCATCAGGTATTCGCCCGTAATCTATTTATCACCCCAGAAAGCTTTAACCGTGGCGATAAAGCAGTATGGCAAATTATCAATGCACCTGATTTTGTTTGCGATCCTGCCCGTGACGGCACCCACTCCGATGCCGTAGTGATGATTAACTTTGCCGCCAAAAAGGTACTGCTTGCAGGACTTAAATACGCCGGCGAAATGAAAAAGTCGATGTTCTCGGTGCAAAACTTCTTATTGCCAGCAAAAGGGGTATTGCCAATGCATTGCTCCGCTAACGTGGGCGCTAAAGGTGACACTACTTTATTTTTTGGCTTATCAGGCACAGGGAAAACCACCCTTTCGGCCGATCCTAAGCGCTTTTTAATTGGCGATGATGAACATGGCTGGGCACCGGGCGGGGTATTTAATATTGAAGGCGGCTGCTACGCTAAATGTATCGACTTAAGTCAAAAAAATGAGCCGGTTATTTGGGATGCGATTCGCTTTGGCACCGTACTTGAAAACGTGGTGTTAGATGACTCTCGCACTCCTGATTACACAGATACTAGCTTGACTGAAAACAGCCGTGCTGCTTATCCGTTAGAGCATATTGGCCAGCGCGTTGAAGAAAATCGTGGCGCTGAGCCTAACTCGGTGGTGTTTTTAACCTGTGACGTATCTGGGGTATTACCGCCAGTGTCTGTGTTAACCAAAGAGCAAGCGGCTTATCACTTCTTGTCAGGTTATACCGCCAAAGTCGGCTCAACTGAAATGGGCTCGACCGCAGCCATTCAATCGACCTTCTCAACATGCTTTGGCGCACCATTCTTCCCACGTCCAGCAGGGGTTTATGCTGAACTATTGATGAAGCGCATTGAATCATTTGGCAGCCAAGTTTACTTGGTTAATACTGGCTGGACTGGTGGACCTCACGGTGTTGGTAAGCGTTTTGACATCCCTACGACCCGCGCGATTGTCGATGCCATTGTCAGCGGCGAGCTTAAAGACGTTGAAACCATGCATATTGATAAACTTAACCTTAAGGTGCCTGTCGCGGTATCAGGGGTTGAAACTGCATTATTGAACCCAGTAAACACTTGGGCAGATAAAGCTGAATATGCCAAATTTGCTCAGCAACTCGCCGAAGAGTTCACCGCAAACTTTGCTAAGTATGACGTGTCTGATGAGATTAAAAATGCTGGCCCTAATAGCTAGTGTTGAGCCGATGACATATTAACTTGTCATCACGGCGCTACCAAGTTGAAGCCTAATCAAAAAGCCGCAAATCCCCAGTTGCGGCTTTTTTAATGGCGTAATTTACTTTCCTTTAATCAGTATCAATCTGCTATTGCCTCCATAGAGAATTAATTTAAGATGACACAATAAACTTTGGATATATCATAGGGATATCTATGCGCCGCGCCATCATTGCCACTCTAGTGATTAATTCATTCTTGCTGCTCAATAGCAATGCATTCGCCACTGAAAACCTTAGTAAGCATTCGGAAAAAATAATAACTGCCAGCCCTAGCGTTAATAACACCTTTGTAAACGACCCTATTTTACCGCCAATTGCCAGCTGGCAAGGCGCCAGTAAAGCATTAATTCATTCAAAAAATGCACCATGGGCGACCCCTTTTGAGCAAAACGGTTTAATTAGCAGCCCTAATTACAATGATACCCAGCAATGGCTCACCAAGCTGGTCGACAGCAGTGATTTACTGCAACAAGTCTCCATCGGTAAAAGCCCCCAAGGCCGTGATATTTGGATGCTGGTCGCATCGGAAGAAGGGGCTGCCACTGCTAAAGAGCTTAGCGGCAATAATAAACCCACAGTCCTGGTACAGGCGGGGATCCATTCTGGCGAGATTGATGGCAAAGATGCCGGCATGATGTTGCTACGTGACATTAGCCATGGTGACAAAAAAGCCTTACTGGATGAGGTAAATCTGTTGTTTGTGCCCATTTTAAGTGTCGATGGTCATGAGCGCAGTGATGAGTTTAATCGGGTTAATCAGCGAGGGCCAGTTAATATGGGCTGGCGCACCAACGCCAGAAACCTTAATTTAAACCGTG
Source organism: Shewanella sp. 10N.286.52.B9 (assembly GCF_002873635.1). NCBI lineage: Bacteria > Pseudomonadati > Pseudomonadota > Gammaproteobacteria > Alteromonadales > Shewanellaceae > Shewanella > Shewanella sp. 10N.286.52.B9. The sequence continues at coordinate 4,965 of NZ_MCTY01000204.1, read as the reverse complement.
ATTACGCCAAGTTAGATACCCTTGAATTACAGCATATGATCCGTGCCATCAATTTGTGGCAACCCGACTTGTACATTGATGTCCATGTGACTGACGGCATCGACTACCAATACGATGTCACCTTTGGTTACAACGTCAAACAAGGCTATAGCCCAGCAAGTTTTGATTGGCTAGAAAACTATTATCGCCCTGAAGTTGAAGCGGCGCTGACCAAGCAAGGTCATGTCCCTGGCGGGTTAGTGTTTGCCATTGATAATACCGATATGTCTAAAGGGCTGTCTTACTGGAATCCAAGCCCACGCTTTTCAAATGGTTACGGTGATGCGCGCCATTTACCGACCATTTTAATTGAAAACCACAGCTTAAAACCCTTTAAACAACGGGTGCTTGGTACCTACGTGATGCTTGAGCAAACCCTTAAAACGGTTGCCGAGCATGGCACTAAATTAACAGCGGCAATTTATGAAGATAAGTACCGCACCCCGCAGCAGCTTGCGTTAACTTGGCAAAGCGTCAAACAACCCCAAGGTTGGGATTTTAAAGGCATTGACTACAGCGTTGAGCAAAGTGACATTAGTGGCACAAATGTGGTCAGATGGAATGGCCAGCCAAAGCTATACCCTAACTTACCGCTAATGGGTAACACTGAAGCCGATATCATCACTCAACGGCCTAAATTCTATTATGTTCCCGCCCAGTGGCAGCAAGTGATTGAGCGCTTAGCCATACATGGCGTAAGAATGACTAGCTTAGAAAAACCTAAAACCATCAAGGCGGCGCAATACCAATTTAGTCAGCCTGAATTTAACGCGGTAGATTATGAAGGTCGTCAACGGGTTAAAGCCAGCAGCACTAAAGTTAAAATAACAACCACTTTACCTGCAGGTACCATTCAAATTGCCACTAACCAACCTCTGGGTGATTTAGCCATTTTACTGCTAGAACCTCAATCTGCAGATTCGTTTTTTCAATGGGGGTTTTTCAATAGTATCTTTACCCGTACTGAATACATTGAAGACTATGCCGTCGAGCCATTAGCGGCCAAAATGCTGGCTGAAGACGATAATTTGAAACTAGAATTTGAAAAAGCCTTAGAGGATGAAGCCTTTGCTGCAGATCCGAAAGCCAGACTGCGCTGGTTTTATCAACGTAGCCCCTATTACGATGAGCAATACTTGAAGTATCCAGTACTGAGATCTCACTAACTCAAATTCTAAAGCTAACGAAAACCAGCTGCAGCAGCAAACATTGCCACTTAACATGCCTTAAGCGCCTGTTAAGTGGCTTTAGCGTACGCATTTTCATAACTCGCAATCATGGCTAACTTTTGCCTACGCGTTAACTTCTTTATCGCAATTTCCCGCTTTAATGCACTACTTCTATCAGACTGTGATTCTTGATACATCAGCGTTAGAGGCCCTTTTCCCTTTAAAAACTTAGCCGCTTTTACGCCACCAGCTTGATGCTCTGCAAAACGGCGACTAACATCTGTGGTAACCCCAGTGTATAAGTGACCGTTATGGCATTTGACCATATATAAAAACCAAGCAGATGCCACGGTCGCTGGCTTTTTCGATGTGGTCGTTAGGCTGTTATTGCTGTCACTGGCAGTTTGTTCTATTTGGGTCGGCATCGATATAAAAAACCTTCGGTCTGATCATAGTTATCTGCTGCCAGCATGGCATAATGCAGAATCAAACATAAATCTTATCATCTTAGCACTCGCTAAGTGCAATCAGTATATGGCAATAGCCATGTGAGGAAGCAACGATGTCAAAGCAATCAGATGCCTGCGCACAACCCGATTTAATGCCGCCAAAAGAAGCAATCGAAGCGTTATTAGCGCAAGTTAATGCCACCCAAGACAGTGAAATGGTCAGCTTAAATGACGCAGTTGGGCGAGTATTATCTGAGAATTTAGCTTCTTGTATTGATTTGCCTCCCTTTGATAATTCATCAATGGATGGCTTTGCTTTTCGTTTTGAAGATTTAAACCTCAGCTCATCGACTGAACTGACCCTTATCGGCACCTCATTTGCGGGTCACCCTTTTAAAGGGACGCCTCAAGCCAACACTTGTATCAGGATCATGACCGGCGCGCCGGTACCCGCTGGTTATGACACAGTGCAGATGCAAGAAAAAACCACCACCAATGCTGACATCATTAGTATTGAAGCGCCAAAAGCTAAAGGCGCTAACGTGCGCTACCGCGGCGAAGAGTTGCTTGCTGGCACCAATGTGTTAAAAAGTGGCATTCAAATTCGCGCCGCAGAGATGGGCGTACTGGCCACTATCGGTATTAGCCAAGTCAGAGTAAAGCGTAAGCTTAAAGTCGCCTTTTTCTCAACGGGTGACGAATTAAGACCCGTTGGTAGCGATCTCGCCCCTGGGCAAATTTATGACTCTAATCGCTACTCAATTAAAGGCTTATTAACCCAAGCTAACGTTGAATGGATTGACCTAGGTGTCATCGAAGATGACAAAGAAGCCATTCGAGGCGCATTCAGAGAAGCTGCAGAACAAGCTGATATTGTACTCACCTCAGGCGGTGTTTCAGTGGGTGATGCTGATTACACCAAACAAATTTTGTCTGAAGAAGGTGAAATCACCTTTTGGCGCTTAGCCATTAAACCAGGTAAACCGTTCGCCTTTGGTAAATTAGGTAAAGCGGTATTCTGCGGTCTGCCGGGTAACCCAGTGTCATCAATGGTGACTTTCTATAAGCTTGTTTGGCCTATTATCAATAAAATGCAGGGCTTAACCCCTAAAGCGCCTGTCATCGTAAAAGCGACACTTTCAGCACCTATCCGCAAGCAACCTGGACGCGCCGAATACCAGCGTGGAGTGCTTAGCCGTGATGACAATGGCGAGTTAGTTGTTTCCACCACTGGCGGTCAAGGCTCTGGCATGCTGACCTCAATGAGTTTAGCTAATTGCTTTATTAACTTAGCGCAATTTCAAGGCGATGTAGCAGCGGGTAGCACAGTCGAAGTTGAACCCTTTAACAGCGTGCTTTGCTAAGGATTAATAATGACCGACAGCAAGAGGCTAGCAGCTTAATGAGCAATGATATGTTAACTGACGATATTCTTACCGATAATGAAATGCTACGTTATAGCCGCCAAATATCCATTAAAGCCATGGATATCGAAGGTCAGGAGAAACTTAAACAAGCCAAAGTCTTAGTCATAGGCGCTGGCGGTTTAGGCTGCACTGTAACCCAATATCTGGCAGTGGCAGGTGTGGGTGAAATGACCATAGTGGATTTTGATACCGTGGAGTTATCAAATTTGCAGCGCCAAGTGCTGCATCATGATGAAAATATTGGCCAAGCAAAAGTTGATTCCGCTAAGCAAACATTACAGCAACTCAATCCGCTAATCCGCATCAATACCATTAATCAGTTTCTGGATGAAGCTGCCATTGAGCAGTTAGTATCAACACATATGCTGGTGCTGGATTGCACTGATAATGTATTAGTTCGCGAGCAACTTAACCGCAGCTGCTTTAAGCATAAAGTCAGCTTTATTTCAGCGGCAGCTATTCGTATGGAAGGCACGGTGACGGTATTTGATTATCAGTCGCAGTCGCCTTGCTATCAATGCTACAGCAGTCTGTTTGGTGAGCAGCAGCTAACCTGTGTTGAATCAGGAATATTAGCTCCTGTCGTGGGTTTAGTGGGTTGTATTCAAGCCACTGAAGCCATTAAGGCCATTAGCGGTATGGGCCAAGGGCTTAATGGCCGCATTCTAATGATTGATGCCATGACGATGGAGTTTCGAGAAATGAAACTACCGAAGCAAATTCACTGCCCCGTTTGTGGGCAATAGAAGTAATTCACCTAACAAGGCAAACTTGTCTATAGTTGAAGAAGAGATAAAACGGCTTTATAAACAGGAACTCTGTTATGTCAGCTCTTCTTCAACAACTGCATCTAAGCATTCAACAACTGCGCCAGATAACTGGATTTACACCAAGCTCGTCTCAAGAATTTTACTGCCACTTAAGGCCAATGCAAACACTGTGCTTAGGCTGTAGCGTTACCCTTCTCTCGGCCTGCTCAGGTGACGATATAACCCCGTTACACCAAACTAATCCTGCTGCCGATTACTGCCTTAAGCTAGACGGCAGTTTAGCGACCATAGCTCACATCAATGGCGATATCTTACTGTGCACTTTACCCGACGGTGAAGTAGTGGAGTCTTGGGAATTATTTAGACGCGACCATCAAAAATCGTAGTGGCACTGAACGCTAAGCGCAATTGAATTGGCTAGCGCCTAAAATTATAAGTATCAGCGTGATAAAACGGATTAGCTTGTAGTGGTAGCCGTTACCAAGTCACTTTGTAAAACTGCACTATCAGGTTTCACCGCTGCAACTTCAGTGACTGCAACCTCAGTGACTGCAGCTTCATCAAGTTTAATTCTATCGGCTTTAGCAATGTAGGCCGGTTTGTTACTGCCAGCTTTTTTAGCATTGGCTTTTTTGGCTTTCGCTTTCAGGGTTGAGTTGATTTTTTTACGACGATTCATTGCATACTCTCGTTACTGTTACGCCGAAAAAATTCAATATTTTTACTGCAGATATTCAAATGGAGGGCGATTTTACAATTGAACGGTTAAAAATACCAATTTTGAATCATCAAAATTGGTATTTAGATTTTAAGATTAATTAATCTTGTATCACCACCCAAATCGCATGTAGCACACCTGGAAGGAAGAATAATAAGCATAAAATGATGTTGATCAGTAAGTCTTTACCGACCCCTTTTTTCAAGAAAACCGCCACCGGTGGTAATAAAATTGCCAGTATAATCAGAAGAATTTTGTTTGCGTCCATAAGTTTCAGTGTCCTTTTTATCAACAGTAAAAGCTAACTAGTGTAAAAATAATAACCAATTGTGAAAGTCGCTAAATATCATTATGATTATTTTACCTACAATTTCATATTGAAATATTTATAAA